>CANOCU010000052.1 GCA_947564645.1 uncultured Lachnospiraceae bacterium | reverse complement strand
TCCCGCCGGAACAGCGCTTTGCAGGCCTCTTTCATGCCCGCGTTTCTTTTTGCTACTTTGTACGACTTGCAAACATGTTCCATCGTAATCATTTTGCTTCCTCCTGGTAGTAATATTTGTCCTGTCATTCCACAAAAATCGTTGATTCCTGATCTTCTATGGAATAAAATATCTTGCCAAGTAGGTCTTTCCTCTCCGGTAACAGCCGAAGAGCACCCTATTCCTATAACTTTTTAGTATCTTCCTATCCCATATAGGTCAGCCACAGCCATGAGATCGGGAAGATCAGCGCCAACGACGGCACCAGATCGAGCACCGGCGGATTCTTCAGTTTCGTCATCCGCAGCGCATTAACGATCAGGATCATCCCGCCACAGGACGAGAAATCACCGATCATCTCCGGCGTCACATAAGGCATCAATACTTTAGATAAAAAGTAAAAGCCAAACAGCACGATCCCCAGCGGAATGGCGATCAACAGCTGCATCCATCCCGCGCCTGCCGCCGCAAAGAACACCGCTGCCAACAGGTCCATCACCGCTTTGATCATCAGCAGCGTAGATCTCCCGAAAGACCCAGATCCATGGCTCCCAGGATCCCCGATGTGCTGACACAGTACAGTGTAAACCCGGTCATAAGCGTCCCCGCGTCGAAGCCCGACTTACCTCCCGACAGTTTCTGCGGCAAAGCCGCCATACGCTCGTCCAGCCGCAGGAAATGCCCGCTCGTCCCGCCCAACAGGAAAGCGATGACTACCGCGGAGAAACTTGTAGTCCGTTCGATCAGCCGGATACCCAGCACCAGTGTGACCACGGAAAAGTAAAGCATGGAGTTTTGCTGTAACTTTTCCGGCACATATTTTTTCAACAGACAGCCGATTATCGTTCCTATGATCAGAGCTGCCATATTAACAAATAAGATATGCATACTTTTCCACCCTTTCTCTACCCATCCTCTTTCCCGCTATGATTTACATGGATTCACCCTGCGAAGTTCCCCCATCTGTCCTCTGTTTACTGCGCATATGGACAACGATGATAAACCCGCCGTGCCATACACAGCACAGCGGGCCTGTCTCCTTATTCATCAATCATGCGCTACATCTCAAAATCTCCCGGCGACTGCCGAAATATTCCTGTAAAACAGACAGTCCATAACGGAGCAGTATCAACTCACATAATTATCAAAATATCCCTGGATCAGAATCACAGGCGTGCCCTTATCGCCAGAACCGCTGGTCAGGTCGCAGAGAGACCCGATCAGATCCGTTAGCCTTCTGGGCGTGGTACCCTGGGATACCATATCGCCTACCAGATTGTCCTTCTTCTCTCTGATACGCTCGGAGATCGCTTCCTTCAACGCCTCGCCGGACAGATCCTTGAAATCATTGTCCGCCAGATATTTCAGCTTCAACTCATTGGGCGTGCCCTCTAAGCCCGGCGTGCTGGCCGGTGATACACAGGGATCGGCAAGCTCCCAGATCTTACCCACCGGATCCTTAAAGGCGCCGTCGCCGTACACCATCACTTCCACATGCCTGCCGGTCCTGTCCAGGATCTCCTTCTGGATATCCATCACCAGATCCGTGCACTCTCTCGGGAACAGCTTGATCGTGTCCTCCGTAGACTTGTTGGAACCCAGCAGTCCGTATTTCTCGTTGCAGCCGCTTCCGTTCACGGGGCTAGTCAGAATATCGTCCATGCCCATCACCCGCTCGGCGCCTGCCGCCAGAAGCAGCCTCTTCGTGCGGGCTCTCGTGTGGATATCACAGTTGAGTACATTCTTCGTATAAGATAAGATGCTGCGGCAGTCGTTGGCAAAGATGAACTCCACTTCCGCTCCCGCCTCTCTGATCACTTCTCCATAATAGGAAACATAATCCACGCCCGTAAACGGATGCTTATTCTCTCCGAACAGTTCGCGGTATTTCTCCAGCGTCAGCACGTCACTGTAGGGATTGATCCCCGCCGCATCCAGCTGGTCAAAAGATACCAGCTCATTGCCCACCTCATCGCTGGGGTAGCTGAGCATCAGCACTACCTTCTTCGCGCCTTTCGCGATCCCGCGCAGACAGATCGCGAAACGGTTTCTGGACAGGATCGGGAAGATAACGCCGATGGTCTCACCGCCCAGCTTCTCCTTCACATCCTGCGCGATCGCCTCTATGGAAGCATAATTGCCCTGCGCTCTCGCCACAACGGACTCCGTCACCGCGATCACATCCCTGTCACGAATGGCAAATCCCTCCGCCTTGGCCGCCTCTAAAACACTGTCTGTAACAATTTTGACAAGATCGTCTCCCTCTCTGATGATCGGGCAGCGTATGCCTCTTGATACAGTTCCAACTTTTCTTTCCATCTGATATCCCTTCTCTCTTAAGTTTAACCTTGTACCCTTTCTTATTTTGCCAGAAAAAGGGCAAAATAGCAACCATATTTCTTTACATTTCCACCACCCGTGTCGCGATCTTCTCCCGAAAACGCACGTCATGCTCTACAATAAGCATCGTGGGCCTAAAGTCCAGGATCAGATTCTCGATCTGCATCCTGGAAAAAACGTCGATATAGTTCAGCGGCTCATCCCAGATATACAGGTGCGCAGGCTTTAACAGGCTTGCCGCGATCAGGACCTTCTTCTTCTGGCCCTCGGAATATTCCTCCATATCCTTGACGAACTGTACCCGTTCCAGATCCAACTGCCTTAAGATCGCACAGAACAGGCTCTCATCCAGGTTGTTCTCGCGGCTAAACTCCTTCAGCGTTCCATGCAGACCGGAAGTATCCTGGTCAATATAGGAAATGGCCAGCCCGGATCCGCAGGTCAGGGTTCCGGATTCCTGCAAATTTCCTGCCTTCTCATCCTTTTTTCCCGAAACCGTTCTGCCGTATCCCGGCCGCGCATCCGCACCGGTATCCGTACGCCTGCTGCCGGGCAGAAATCCGCCCGCCTCATTACGGGCCAGGATCGCCCTGATCAGACTGGACTTGCCGCAGCCGTTCTCCCCGTGCAGGAACACCCGCTCCCCGCGCCGCAGTTCAAATTCCAGATCCCGGAACACTTCACTGTTCCCATAAGCGATCCCGTAATCCCTGGCCCTGATCAGAACTTCCTTATGATACTTCATGGGCATCAGCTTTAAATCTGCCGGATTCTCGACATCCTGCAGCAGCCCTTCCTTCTGCCCGATCTCATCCGCAATCCGCTTCTCCACCTGCATCCGGCGGCTCTGCATCTTCTTCGTCTTGGCGCCGATATAGGCCCTCATTAAGCCGTGACCGGGATCCTTGACCGGGTCGAAGCCGATCTTACTGCGCTCGCTCTTATCCGCCCACTCTCTGGTCCTATCGGCCGCCTCTCTCAGCCTGCCGATCTCTTTCCTGTGTTTCTCGTTTTCCGCCCGGTGAAACGCGTCCATGCGGCTCTTATTCTCCCACCAGGTGGAAAAATTTCCCTGCTGTACCTCAATACTGCTGCGGTTTAAAACCAGTACATGGTCGATGCAGGCATCCAGCAGATCGCGGTCGTGGGAGACAAGGATAAAGCCCTTCTTCTTTCCCAGATATTCCTTCACGATCTCTCTGGATTCCCGGTCCAGATGATTGGTGGGCTCGTCGATCAGCAGGAAATCATTTTCCCCCGAAAAGAGCACAGCCAGCATCACCTTCGTCCGTTCCCCATGGCTCAGTGTCCCGAAGGGTCTGTAGAGGACTTCCGCGGTGAGATGAAGCTTCTCCAGCTCGCAGATGACCCGCCACTGCTCACAGCCCGGTTTCAACTGCTCCAGAAATTCTACGCCGCACCGGCCTTTCTGCTCCTCCGTGATCCGATAAGGAAAATAGTCAAATACGGCCGACGCGTTGATATGTCCCTCGTACTCATATTTTCCCAGAAGAAGATTCAGGAAAGTCGTCTTACCCTTCCCGTTCCTCCCAATAAATCCCAGTTTCCAATCCGTGTCGATCAGAAACGACACATTTTCAAAAATATTGTCAAAACTGCCCTCATAACAGAAGGTCAGATTCGATACGCTGATCTGTGACATGATATACTACCTCCGCTGCGGAATAAAAAAGGAACCATCTGTCGCCAAATGATCCCCTGTCTTCTCACACTGCAGGCCGCACACCTATCACTTCCCTGATCTCCGGACCGGAATCCTCCCGTATCCCGGACCGCGCCGTGACCCACACAACATATCCACAAAAAAGAGAGGCTGTGAGAAACATAATCTACCTTTGGCAACATGATGAAACAGCAGTGCCGCATTCCGCACCCCATACTGCTTCCCTAACTTCACTTCATGTTTCAAAAGTCGATTACTTCGTCATCCTCCCACCTCTTCCTCTCAAAGATATCTTATTATAGAGATGCCGTTTCGTGTTTGTCAAGCCCTCTTCCAAAAAAATTCACTGGCGGCAAACAGGTCTGCAGGACACAGAATTTTCTCATTTTAAACATATTTTCTTCTCATTTTTACCATAAAATGACTTCATGTCCGATAGGTCGATGTCATCATCTTCACAAATAAGCTTCCCCTCATACAGCAATTTACACAGTAATGACCTCCCCTATCGGGCATTTCTTTTGTCACAGATAACCGCAGGGCAGACAACCCTGCCAGACTTAAAGAAGGAGGACACTGCCCATGACCAACTACCGGCATGAATACAAACATGTCATCAGCCTGGCCGACATGGTTATCCTGCAGGGACGGCTTCCTGCACTCATGCAGCCCGATCCCCACGCCATAGAAGGGAAATATAAGATCCGCAGTCTGTATTTCGACGATCCGACGGATAAAGCGCTCCGTGAAAAGCTGGACGGTGTAAACAGACGCGAGAAATTCCGCATCCGTTATTATAATGGGGACACTTCCCTGATCCGTCTGGAAAAGAAAAGCAAAATAGGAGGACTCTGCAGTAAGCTCAGTGCAGCTTTAAGCAGAGAAGAAGCACAGGCGATCGTGGATGGCAACTATGCGTGGATGCGTCAGAGCACAGATCCGCTCATAACAGAATTTTATGCCAAATTATTATCACAGCAGCTTCGGCCCAAAACGATCGTGGATTACACAAGAGAACCCTATCTGTTTTCCGTCGGTAATGTGAGGGTGACGATCGACTACAATATACGGACCGGACTGCAGTGTACTGATTTTCTGGATCCTGCCTGTATCACCATTCCCGCCTGCTCCGCTCCCATCATCCTGGAGGTCAAATGGGATGCCTTCCTGCCGGAGATCATACGGGATACAGTGCAGATTGGCGGGCGGAGCGTCTGCGCTTATTCCAAATACGCGGCCTGCCGGGTTTATGGATAAAACCGGTAAGCCTTCTTTGATCTATAGCGACCAAAAACCCGAAAGTAACAGCAATAAATTTTAATTCAACTAAAGTGAACAGAATGGAGAACAGATCATGACTTTCAACGATATTTTCAAATCAAGCTTCCTCAATAACGTTACAAGCATCAGCGTTTTCGACATGACGCTGGCGCTGCTTCTTGCCTTCGGCGTCGGCGTATTTATCTTTTTTGTTTATAAGAAGGCCTTTTCCGGCGTCATGTACTCTTCCGGTTTCGGTGTGACCCTGATCGCCCTCACGATGATCACAACACTTGTCATCCTGGCAGTAACCTCCAATGTCGTGCTTTCCCTCGGTATGGTAGGCGCACTGTCCATCGTCCGTTTCCGTACCGCCATCAAAGAACCACTGGATATCGCCTTCCTGTTCTGGTCGATCGCTGTCGGCATCGTACTGGCCGCCGGCCTGATTCCTCTGGCTGTCATCGGCAGTCTGCTGATCGGCGTTGTCCTGCTCATCTTCGTCAACCGGAAAACACATGTAAATCCCTATATTGCCGTGATCAGCTGTAACGACCACGCAAGCGAAGTACGGGTGCATGAATATCTGCAAACACAGGTGCGCCGTCTCATGGTCAAGAGTAAGACCGCGCAAAAGGACGCCGTCGAACTGAATCTGGAGATCCGGCTGAGAGACGACAATACCGACTTCATCAATACGCTTGCCGGAATGGAGGGCGTAAACAGCGCCGTTCTGGTCAGCTATAACGGTGACTATATGGGATAGTGTGAAGAGAAGTTCATGTGATAGCGTGAAAAGGTTCTAGCTGCTGTAAAGCGATGTTCCACGCTGATAAGGAGATAACAAATGGCAACCAGCAAACATATCGACAAGCTCTGCTGTATCATATTGACCGCCACCCTGATGCTCACTTTCTTCTTCATGAATGCGGGCCGGTTCGGCGTGCAGGCAGTAAATGCCACGGTTGGCTATGCTTCCCGGCTTTTTAACACTTCCGAAGTACATACGGTCGATATCGTCATGGATGACTGGGACTCTTTCATCGATACCTGTACCGATGAGCAGTACACTGACTGTACCGTCATCATCGACGGGGAAGCTTACCGAAACGTGGCCATCCGCGCCAAGGGCAACACCTCGCTCTCTTCCGTGTCCGCTTACGGCAATGGCCGTTACAGCTTTAAGATCGAATTTGACCACTATGACGATGCCCTGAATTATTATGGACTCGATAAACTCTGTCTGAATAATATCATTCAGGACAACACCTATATGAAAGATTACCTCACCTATCGGCTGATGCATGAGTTCGGCGTAAATGCGCCCCTGTGCAGCTACACTTACATCACCGTAAACGGCGAGGAATGGGGATTATACCTGGCTGTGGAAGGGGTGGAGGAATCTTTCCTGACACGAAATTACGGGAATGATTACGGAGAGCTGTATAAACCGGACAGCATGAAGATGGGCGGTGGCCGCGGAAATGGGCGGGATTTCAATATGGAGGATTTTGATCCGGAAAATTTTGATCCTGAGCTTTTCAATCCAGAATTTTTCCCCACTGAAGATTTCGATCCGGATTGGAAAAATACTCCCTTCGGTAAAGGCATGGCAGACAGTGACGTCTCTCTCATCTATACCGACGACGCCTTCGACAGCTATGCGAATATATTTGACAATGCCAAGACCGATCCGACTGACAGTGACAAGGCCCGGCTGATCGAGTCCCTGCAAAAGCTGAACAGCGGCGAAACGCTGGAGTCCGTTGTCAATATCGAAGAAGTCATCCGCTATTTCATAGTGCATAACTTCGTGCTCAACTTTGACAGCTACACAGGCTCCATGATCCACAATTATTATCTGTACGAGGAAGACGGGCAGCTTTCCATGATCCCGTGGGATTACAATCTGGCTTTCGGCGGTTTCGAATCCGGAAGCGATGCCACACAGCTTGCCAATTATCCGATCGACAGCCCCGTTTCCGGCGGCACCACGGACTCGAGGCCGATGCTTGCATGGATCTTCGGAAATGAGACATATACGAACCTGTATCATCAGTATTTTGAGGAATTTATCAATACATATTTTGAAAACGGATATATTGCCGCGATGATCGATTCCACCGCAGAGATGATCTCTCCTTATGTGGAAAACGATCCGACGAAATTCTGCAGCTTTGAAGAATTTGAGAAAGGCGTCTCCACCCTGCGGGAGTTCTGCCTGCGAAGGGCAGAAAGCATCATTGGGCAGCTGGACGGGACGATCCCCTCCACTTCCGACGAGCAGGCGCAGAACAGCGCCGCTTTGATCGACGCCTCTGATCTTGTAATATCCGACATGGGAAGCATGGGAGAAATGGGGCCCGGAAGGGACCGGAACGCACCGGGCGGCAGTTTTCATTCGTCACCCGGCCAAGATCCGTCCGGACGGAATCCACCCAGACAGACTCCGCCTGAGCAGGATCATCCCGGTCACTCCGTAGGCTTCTGATAGAACCGCCCGGATAATTCTTCGGTGCGCAGCGCATTGACAAAAGCGGCCGGGTCTGCTTCCTTCACGGCCCGGATCACCCGCTTGCTCTCCTCCTTGGAGACAACGGAATATACCACCTGCCGCTTCTGGTGCTCATAGGAGCCTTCTCCGCTTAAGACCGTAGCCCCATGCATACTCACCAGATTGATCGCCTGGCAGATCTCATTGGGCTTATTGGTCACGATAAAAAGAGTCTGCTTCTGATACCGTTTATAGAGCATATGCAGAATCTGCGTGGATGCATACTGGTAGATGATAGAGTAAAGCGCCTTATCCATACCAAACAGCACGCCTGCCACGCCAATGATCACTACATTAAAGGCCAGAATAAAATTCCAGGAATCCACACCCTTTTTCTCAGAAAGATAGATGGAAATAAAATCCGTACCACCTGTCGTGGCATTCATAAGCAGGCAGATACTGATAACAAACCCGTTAATGATACCGCCGAAGATACTGATCAGCAGAATATCATAAGTGATCGCACTCTGTGGTATGATATCCGTCAGAACACTCGTCAGCACGATCATCAGACAGGAATACAACGTGAATTTCTTACCGATAAAGCGGAACCCGATATAGATCGGCACCAGATTCAGCAGCAGGTTCACCAGTGAATAGGGAACCTCCATATTCAGAAATCTCTCGAAGATGCTCTGGATCAGGACCGTCAATCCCGTGGCGCCACCCGGATACAATCCCCCTGCCTTAACAAAGGTTTTGATATTGACCGCCATAAGAACCGAAGCCAGACAGATGACAACAATCCTTTTGCCATCCTTTTTTAAATCAAAGGTCATGATACTTTTCCTCCGCAGTTGCCTTAATAACCTTACCTTAATAGCCTTTCTTATTATAGGCTTACTGCTTTTATCCTGCAAGATAAAAATAGAGACAGAAAGCAGAAATTATACCAACATGGATCGCTCTTCTTTGCATTCCATTAACAGTTTTTGAATATCTACTCCTTTTGATATGTATGCATACCTTTCCGCTCCCTGGTATATTATCAGAAAGCGCTTATCCTTCAAATTATGCTCATAATTCTGCGCCGCTTTTACAATAATCTCTATTGCCTTTTTCCGATCAAGCTTCATATATACCTCTCTAATAAAAAAGGCTGCCCATCCGGACAACCTTTTCTCTTTCTTTTGTTGCTGATTTTTCTGTTGTCTGCCAACTGTCCGCCCTTCCATATGCGGCTTACATGTGGAGTTTTTCTGTTGCTCCCCAACTGTCCGTCCTTGCAAATACGGCTTATCTATCAGATTTTTAAGGTGTCAGCCCACCCGGATAGATTTCTCTATCTCTGTAATATTATTATATTAACACTCAATTTATATGTCAAGTAAAAGCAGATATTTTCACAACATCCTGTAAATACCCTTTCCGGTTTTCTCAATGATCCGCCGCTCCGTCAGCGACTTAAGAAGCCGCTGCAGCTGCCGCCTGCTGCAGTGGAGCCGTATGGCGGTATGCTCCACGCCGTTCATCTGTCCATCCGGGCAGTCATGCTGCAGATAGTGAAGGAATCTTTCTTCCAACGTGGAATATTCGGCCTGCTCCCGGGAAATCAGGGCCAGCTTATGCGCAACGGAATGAAGCAGATACCGCAAGAAGGTGTTATCCTGCAGCAGTGCAGCCTTGCAGCCATAAAGAGGCAGTTCCACACAAAGGACCTTCTCTGTGGCTTCCACCAGAAACGGAAGTTCCCCCTCCCCGCAGAATTCCATATCTCCCAGCAATGTAAATTCCTCCACATAGCAGAGCGGATACCGGCTTCCGTCGCTTCGGACCGCGTAGATCTGCACTGCGCCGGCTACGACAAACTGCAGACAGCTGTTGGCATCCCGGATATGATTCAGAATCTCTCCCCTGTCATACTGACACAGGCGAAAAGGCAGCCGCTTCGTATCGAAGATCTTCTCAATCCGGTTCTGTGCAATATAATTGTTCAGCATTGTCCGGTCAACGATCTCTTTCACACTCGATCCCCTCCGTCTTTCTCTGAATGCATAATGGCATTTTTAAGATCCAAATTCTTCCATTATTGTGCCATATGGCACAACAAAGCACAAGTATTACCGTTACAATAGAAAGAGTCAAAACGAAAAAAAAGGAGACAAATATTCCATGGCAAACGAACTCTTCGAGAAAGTTCCCGTACACAAAGCATATTTCAAACTGGCGCTGCCGGTGGTATTCAGCATGGTCATTTCCCTGGTCTACAATATGGTGGACACCTGGTTTATTGCCAGAACCGGCAATACCGACCTGATCGCCGGCGTTTCCCTGGGCGCGCCGGTCTTTACCCTAATGATCGCTCTGGGCGATATCTTCGGACTGGGCGGCAGTTCGGTCATTTCCAGACTGTTCGGACGGAAACTGGATGCGGATGGAAAACGTCTCAGCGTTTTCTGCTTCTATGCAGCCCTTGTATGCGGTGTCCTGGTCGCGGCTCTTATGCTGCTGCTTCGTCAATCGGTCTTACATCTGCTTGGCGCCGACCCCAATACCCTCCCCTACGTCTCTCAATATTACACTTTTATCGTATTGGGCGCGCCTTTTATCATCGTATCCTTTACGCCCTCCAATCTGCTGCGGACAGAAGGATTCTCCACCGCCTCCATGGCCGGGACCATCCTCGGTTCCGTGGCCAATATCCTGTTAGACCCGATCTTCATCTTCGCGCTGGGATTGGGCGCTGCGGGCGCGGCCATCGCCACCGTACTGGGCAATCTCTGCGCAGATCTCTTCTTCGTCTGGTTCCTGCTTAGGAAAAGCAAGAAGCTGTCCGTCAACCCTGTCGGTTTTCATATTTCCGCAGGCGAGATCCGGCAGATCCTGGCGATCGGCTTCCCGGCCTCCATCACCAACTTTATGCAGAGCTTCGGTATCGCCCTCATGAACCGCTTCCTGCTTCCCTACGGAAATGAAAGGGTTGCAGCTATGGGAATCGTGATGAAAGTCAATATGATCGCCGTCCTCATCCTGGTCGGCTTTGCCTTCGGCGGACAGCCGCTGATCGGTTATAACTACGGCGCCGGGAATCACAGCCGTCTGCAGAAGATCCTGCGGTTTGCCTACCGCTTCGAATGCGGCGCGGCTCTGCTTCTGGCAGCCCTCCTTTCCCTGGCAGCGAGGCCGATGATCGGATTGTTTATCAAAGATCCCGTCATCATGGATACGGGTATCCCCATGCTGCGTATGCAGCTGGCCGGTATGCCCTTCGTAGCCGTCGTCCTCGTCACCACCTGTATCTTCCAGTCTGCAGGAAAAGCCTGGAATGCCTTCCTGTTGTCTGTCAGCAGGCAGGGTGTGATCTTTGCCGTCGTGATCCTGCTCTCCTCTTTCCTCGCCGGCTATTACGGGGTGCTGATGGCGCAGGCCGTTTCGGACCTGCTCACGGCAGTACTAGCGGTCTTCCTTTTCCGGAACGGACTGTACCGGACAATCCGGGAAGAAGAACCGGAATAGAAACAGGCGCCTCTAATCGGCGCCTCTCCCCTCGATCTGCATTTTTCTCCGGTATTGTGCCGGTGTGACTCCATGTTTCTGACGAAACATTTCGTAGAAATAACTTCTGCTCTGGTAACCGACCTGCACAATAATATCCTCTATGCTCCGATCGGGATCCAACAGCAGTTCTTCCGCCTTCTGCAGCCGGATCGTCTTTAATCTTTCACTGTAAGTCTGTCCGCTGTATTCCCTGATCAGACGGTTATAATAGTCTTCATTATAGTGGAACTCCTGCACAAGGTTTTCAATATTGGCATCGCGGTAATGCTTCTGCAGATACTGCTCCACTTCCTGATACAAAAGATCCCTTAATTTCCGCTTCTCCTCCATCGCGATAAGGAAATCATAACTGACGGATAATTCCTCCACCAGGCGCTTTGTCAAACCCTTAACCACATCCTCATAACCCGTTCTCTTCTCGATGATCTCCTGAAGGATCCGGCTTAAGATCAGCTGCGCGGCATCTCCTCCGTTGCTTTTTCTTGTAAAATGCAGAAACTGCCGTATCCTCTTCTGCCGCATCAGAGAAACCCGCAGAAACTGTTGTATCTCCGAATTTTCCACGAATCCCAGGATCGCAGAATCAAAGCTCTCCATTGAAATGGAAAAGTAAACCGTAAACAATTCCTCCAGATGATAAATATCACAGTGATAGCAGTTTGGATTCGTGATCCAGAAATCCCCTTCCCTGAACCGATATTCCTTACCGTTAAAAGACTGCCTGGCGCATCCTCTGACTACAAAGCCGATCTCTATCGTACTGTGCATATGCACCGGGCCATTCTCCGTATCGTCACGAAAATCCCTGTGAAATACCACCTCTCCGGTCTCTCCTGTACAATAGATTGTGATATGCTTATGGCTGTCCTGCAGCCACATCCCCGCATTCGGAATTAACGTATACGGATATTGAAGTACATTGACATCATTTACATATATGGTATTGTGTCTTCGCTCCTCGCCCGTCAGGCGCTCTTCATTTTCACGCACATATCCCTCCCAATATGCAAAGCTTTTAACCCCATCAGTATTCTCCATCATGCACTCCATACTCCTTCGTTCCTATGTACGATTCTGCGAATACTTCTTTATCTTGGCAAAGAAATCCTCCAGAATAAAGCGGTCATTAATATCCTGATAAACCCTGATCTTCCTGCTCTGATCGGAAAAGTGATATTTAAGATCCTGGTCTACCACAGGCGCCTCCCGTTCCTCTGCCAGAAAACGCATCTGGTCCATCATCAGTCCCACCACCGGAGAATCTCCCAGGCACCAGTTTTCCCCGTTTGGCCAGAAAGGCTGCTCTGCCAGAGAATCATTAAATTCCACCAGCTGGCGGAACAGATAGTCTCCCACCTCTCCATAGCCGCCTACCTTCACTTCAAGTTCCGTCAGGCTGACCAGCATTTTGCTATAAACATTAACGGGAACCTGCCATAAGTCTATACCGGACCGGAATACAATATTTGCCGCCTTCACGTCGTTAGACATGTTAAATTCCTGCCCGCCGTCAGGATACGCTCCTCCTCCGATCCAGATAGCCGTCATTCTGCCCGCGATCTCCGGATGTGCCAGCCAGGCACAGGCAAGGTCCGTGATCGGCCCTGTAAAAGCCACAAACAAAGGGCGGCTGTCATCGGCCATACATTCCCTTACAATCAGCTCTGCCCCCTCGGAATACTCAAAATGCCCTGCATCTTTTACCGCCTCCGAAGCCCCTCTATATACCGGTACCCTCTGCGTCAGTTTCATCATGGAAACCAGCTTCCTGCACTCTTCGCAGCTTCTTTCCATGGAATCCGCATACTGCCTGTTTCCATAATGCGCCCCGATCAGGCCCTTTACATCAAATTTGGGCGTCAGCAGCGCATGTACGATCGCATACTGATCGTCTGCCTCATTCTTTGCATCCGCATCCAGGATCACACGCACCTTTTTTTGTTCCGGAACACTAAACATATATTTCGTCTCTCCTTCTGTCTATGATTCACTTCCTGTCCATTAGTCGCTTCCTCTTCCACGCTCCCGTCTCACGGAATCTTATCGTTAACGACATTAGAAATTTCGTTTACTATAAATTCACGTGTAGAATGCGCCTATCCTTTCACGCTCCCCAATGTTATCCCCGATACAAAATATCGCTGCAGGAAAGGATAGACGAGCAGGATTGGTATCGTACCGATCACCATCTGTGCACTTTTCAACGCATTTTCATTAAAATTCGATAGCTGCATCTGCTCTAAAGGCGTCAGATTAGAAAAATTAAAACTTATGATAATGCTTCTTAGATATGTCTGAAGCGGATACCGGTCGGCCTTCATATAGATCATACCGTCAAACCAACTATTCCAGTGCGCTACCAGCGTAAACAGCGCTACCGTAGCCAGCACCGGCTTAGAGACCGGCAGGAAGATATTCCACAGGATCCGCCAGTGCCCGGCCCCGTCAAGCGAAGCCGATTCCTCCAACTCCACAGGAAGCTGCCGGAAAAAGCTAAGAACGAGCAACATATTAAAGACGTTGACCGCACATGGCAGGATCATTGCCCACACGGTATTTAACAATCCCAGCTGCTTAACTACCAGATAGGTGGGAATCAGCCCGCCGTTAAAAAGCATCGTAAAAAAAATAAACCACACATAGAAATTCCTTGCGCGAAACCGTTCTCCCTTTGACAACGGATAGGCTACCGTGACCATCAGAAACATGCCAAGCGGCAGCCCCACTGCCACGCGAAGGACCGTCATTCCCGATGCCCTCCAGAAAGGCGCGCGTCTAAGCACGTACAGATAGGAATCCAACTGAAATTCTACCGGCAAAAGGCCAACCCTTCCTGCCGATATCGCCTCATTCGAGCTAAAACTCTGGCAGACGATATACCAGAAAGGAATAAAACAGATCATTCCCAAAAGCAGCAGCAAAAGGCCGATCACTGCCTGTCCCGCCTTCTGAGCGGAAGACTGGACAAACCGCAGGTCATTTTCTTCCGTTTTTTTCATAGATTCCTCCTAAAAAATTTTATAGTCGAATTTTTTATCCGCAATATAATAAGATCCTGCGATCAGCAGCAGGGAAACGACTGATTTCAGCAGTCCTACCGCAGCCGAAGGAGCAAGCTGCCCCTGCTCGATCCCCATCCTGTACACCATCGTATCGATTATGTCACCGCTCTCATAAACGCCCGGCGAGTACAGGTTATACACCTGGTCGAAGCCCGCATTCAGAATATTCCCCATATTCAGAACACTCATCAATATAATGATCATACTCATACCCGGAAGCGTTACATGCAGGATCTGTTTCCACCTTCCGGCTCCGTCTATGGCTGCCGCCTCATACAACGAACTGTCGATGCCGGTAATCGCCGCCAGATAGATCACACTGTTGTAGCCAAAGGTCTTCCAGATATCCGAAACGATCAGCGTCCCTCTGAAATAGCGGTTGTCCCCCAGAAAGTAGACTGGCTGACCGCCAAGCGCCACGATCAGCTGATTGAGAACGCCGGATGACGGGGACAGCATGTCCCCGATCATCCCCGCCAAAATGATCCATGAAATAAAATAAGGGAAATAAATGATCGTCTGCACACTTTTCTTCAGGAAACGGTTCCTGCACTCGTTTAGCAGCAGTGCCACTGCGATGGCAAGCAGTGTGCCGATCACGATCTTCGACACCGAGAGGATCAGCGTATTCATCACCACCTGCCTTGTATTGGGCAGTGAAAAAATGTATCTGAAGTTTTCCAGCCCAATCCATTTATTCTTGCCGAACAGCCCTTTTGCCGGATTAAATTTCTGAAAAGCTATGATGATCCCGACCATGGGCACATAGGAGAACACGATCAGAAACAGGATCGTCGGCAGCATCATCACATGCAGCTGCAGATTCTTTCTTCCGCTCTTTTTTCCCTTTGTTCCATTCCATATTCCCATAATCATTCTCCTACCTGGCCGCGATCACATCATTGATCTCCTGTGTCACCTGCTCGCCGCCTGCTGCCATCCAATCGGATACCATCTTGTCAAATCCCTCTTCTATCTCCAGTTCACCGTTGATCATCTTAATATAAGCCGTGTCGATAATCTCCTGCATACCGCCGGCTCTGGCCGCCTGCGTCTGAGTCGGAACGCCCTGATAAACGTTCCAGTTGAAAATATCCGGATACGTGTCGTCTACCAGGTTAAAGCAGGATCCCTCCGGCCCGAACTCCAGCTGATATGTGAGCGAGCCCTCCTGTATATACTTCCAGTAACTGGCTCCCACACCTGTCAGTTGATCCATCGCATCATTGGCCAGCGCTTCTTTCATCTCACGATGAGGTTTTAAGTCCGTGTCTGCCGCAAGCATACTGACGGGACCGCGCTGCCATACATTGGAATCTACTTCACAGGCAAAGAAGTTCTCAAAATCATTCTTTTCACCAAACAGCTTCTCTACATAGGCATTAAAAACAGCAAAGGCTGCTTCTGGATTCTCACACGCCGCATTCACGCAATATAAACCGTTGGTATCTACATTCGCATAGACCGGTGCAGGATTTCCGTCTGTTCCCGGTGCAAGGATCGGTATCCATTCCGCTTCGGGGATCTCATCCTTGATCGCATTGATATAGATCGCATACCAGTGACATCCATAGAACATACCACATCGTTCGGATGCCAGCAGTTCCGGGTAATCCACGAAATTAAATGTGGAAAATTCCTGATTCAAAATACCTTCCTCGTATAACTCATTCAGCCATTTCAGAGCATCCTTCACCTCCGGCTGTACCATGGAAAATCCTACCGTGCCGTCTTCCTGGGTACACCAGAAATTATCGTTAGCCAGCTTTCCTCCAAACGCCCAGAAGATACCCATGGAACCCATTTTCGTGTAAGAGGAATCGATACTCAGCCCCATCGTATCGTCCTTCCCGTTTCCGTCAGGATCCTGTGTTGCAAAAGCTTTCGCCACTTCTCTGACGTCATCCATCGTTTTCGGAACCGCAAGTCCCAGTTTATCCAGCCAGTCTTTCCGGATCCACAGGTAACTGTAACCGTTTGTGGAAGGCATCTTTCCGGGAACGCAGTACAGTTTCCCGTCTACCTTATAATTATCCAGAAAATTATCCCCTTCTCCTTCCACCAGTTTCTTCAGGGTCGGATTCGCCTCCGTCTGATACAATGTCGTCAGATCCGCCACCGCTTCCGCATCGATCAGCTGTTGGTAGGTTATCAGATCCGGCACCCAGAATACATCCGGCAGATCCCCCGATGTCATGGCCAGCGTCAGCATCTGCTTATAGTCTTCCGTATTCGGAGCAAGCAGTGAATACTCGGCATTCACACCCACCTCTTCCCGGTAATAGCGGATCCATCGGTTATCATCATAAGGCTCGCCGATATTCGCCATTGCCGTGAATCCTTCATTGTTGATATCATACGGATCGCCGAAGGTCAATGTGATCTCATCGTCATAGGTTCTCCATTCTCCGGCTCCGTATAATTCTGTGGCAACAGCATCCGCAGCGTCCTTAGAGCCGTCCGATGAGCTCTCCGCGTCCTGGGCGCTTTCCGCTTCTTCTGCCGCCGCGTTATCTTCTGCCGGCGCCTGCGTACCGTTTTCGTTTCCGCTGCCGCATCCTGCAAGCAGGCCTGCCGTAAGCGTCGTTGTCAGCAGCAATGCCCAATACATGTTTCTCTTCATTGTAATCCCTCCCAGTTTTTTATTTTGTGCTTAAATAGTAGCATTCATTCCGAAAAGGCGGCAATGAGATGACACGACTTTACCGATCGGGAAATGTACTCTATTCCGATTGCCTTTCGGGTGTCATTTTTGCGCAATCTGTGTTACCATATCATCAGACAAAGGAGGAATCATACAATGAAAGTACTTATGATCAACGGAAGTCCCCGTATTAACGGCAATACTTCCATCGCCCTGAAAGAAATGGAACAGATCTTCGTGCAAAACGGTATCGAATCGGAGATCATACAGATTGGCAATAAGGTAATCCGGGGCTGCATCGCCTGCGGTTCCTGTGCAAAGAGAGGCTGCTGCGTATTCGACGATGAAGTGAATCAGATTGCCCCGAAATTCGAGGCGGCAGACGGCCTGGTGATCGCCAGTCCGGTCTACTATGCTTCCGCCAACGCCACTCTGATCGCCTGTCTGGACCGGCTGTTCTACAGCACGTCCTTCGACAAGACGATGAAGGTCGGCGCAAGCGTGGCAGTAGCAAGGCGCGGCGGCTGTTCCGCCACTTACGACGAGCTGAACAAGTATTTCACCATCTCCGGTATGCCGGTGGCATCCAGCCAGTACTGGAACAGCGTACATGGCCGTATGCCCGGCGAAGCAGCGCAGGACGGCGAAGGGCTGCAGACCATGCGCGTACTGGCAAGAAATATGACCTTTCTGATGAAGAGCATTGCGCTTGGAAAGGAACAGTTCGGACTGCCTGAGAAGGAAGAACGGGTTTATACGCATTATATACGGTAACTCAGATCAACAGGGCCTTTCCTAAATTCTCTTGAACCGGAAAAGGCCCTGAATCATTTTATGATCTCTATGCTCTGCACTTCCCTCAATTTCATGACCGATGCACTATTTTCTTATCTCCTGCTTCGGCCCATAAAGCACAAACGTCACCGATCCGTCCTCGTTCAAAGTATACGTCTCGATCTGCAGATCCGCCCTGCCGTCCCCGCCGACACTGTAGGAATACGAAAAGCTCTCGCTCATCCCCGGTTCCCCATCGGGGAAAAGTGTTTCTATCCATCCGAATACCTCCCCTGCGCCGTCGTCTCCAAGGTCATAGGACGCGAACGCCATTCCGTCCTCGATCCGGCAGGTCTGCCGGGTGGACTCGATCGGCTCCGCATATTCGTCGATATTCTCCGGCGTCAGCAGCTGCATAAAATCTTCCACTGCCAGATCCGTGTCATCCTTCTTAATCGGCTCCTCCGATTCCGCAGAGCCGTCCATCATGCGCTCAAACTCTTCCAGATATTTTGCAGCCGCCTCAGGATCCGCCTTGCTTTTGTCAACGGGAAGCTGAAACAGGGCGTTTACTCCCCCATAGTTCTCATTACGGCTCATCTCCCCCGTACTCTCCGCATAGTGATAGGCCTCCGCATCATAGAAGGTGCCGGTGCACACGCCTACATAGATCCCTCTGTCCGCAAACATTTCCAGATTGTCCATTTCCAGCAGCCTGTAAAGAATCCCGTCCCGCACATGATCGCTGTAACCGCCGCCCATGCTCATAATGCTGTATCGGTTCGGATCCAGTCCCCGAATATAATGGGACGCATAGAACGCCATGTCCCCGTACGCATCCGACGAAGTCTCCGGCATCGGGGATCCGTCGGCACGCTCGATCGCCACTACCGTATACATCCTGTCATCCTCCGGCACGCCGTTTTCTTCTCCGATAAAATCGCTGATATTCCTGCCGGCGACGCTCCCCAGCAGCGTTACCTTGTAGCCGCCGCTCTCCTGTGTCTCATTCACATAAATCGCCCCGTCGCTTAAGAAAGCCTTCTCCAGCGCAGAATCCTCTCCTTCTGCCGCCACCTCTGCCGGACTCAAATAATGATACGCCGCCAGCACAGTACCGGACCCCAATACCAGAATACACGCCGCGGCGATCACCGCAGCCGGAATACTTCTCCTATAGCTTCTTTTCTCACTCATTTGTCTGTTCTCCTTTGCTTTATGAAGAATCCGGTCATTTAATTGATCACTCGGCACTTCCGTCGGCGCAAGCGCTGCCCGCAGCAGCTCATCCATTCTGTTTCTCATGCTAACCTCCACTTCCTATTTCCCGCCATCCTCCAGCCTCTGTCTGAGGATCTTCTTCGCCCTGTGTATCCTGCTCTTCACCGTGCCTTCCGGAAGTTCCAGAATGCCGGCGATATCTGCCAGTGACAGCTCCTCCATGTAGAAAAGAAGGATCGGCAGTCTGTACTTATCCGGCAGACGCTCCACCTCCCGTCTGAGGATCCTGCCTGTCTCCTCCGCGATCGCCCGCTCCTCGGTCAGCGGTTCCCCGGACGGAATGTTTCCAAGCGTCTCCTCCGCGGACACCCGCGTGCCCACGATCCGCAGCCTTGTCGAGAGCTTCCGCCTGTGATTCCTGTACAGGTTCATCGCCACACTGAGCAGAAATCCTTTCGGGTTCTTCCGGATGATCAGTCTGTCCCCAAGCTCATACACTTTCAGAAACGTATCCTGATACAGATCGTCCGCCTCCTGGCGGTTCCCTGTCACAAAGCAGCAGAAGGAATACAGCTCCCTGCCATAAGTGTTCATATAATTTTCCAGTTCTTCCTGTTTCATGCTTTACCTCTGCGTGGATATGCCGGCTTCGCCTGCAATATCCCTTCCTGTTAATCTGCGCGCATTCCCTCCGAAGGGGTCCGGCTTACGGCGGTTCTTGCTGCTTAGCCACCCGCTGTACGCCGTGAGGATTTGTTCCTCTCACTTATATAGAGTAACCGGAAAATAAAAAGTTTCGTTTTTTATAAAAATACTTATAACGAAATCAGGGACTGCCACCATCATGGCAATCCCATCGTCTCCGCAATCCTGTTATACATCAATTTCCACCTGTGAAGGAACTAATTCGTCAGACCCATAACGTCTTCCACCGGCAGCGCAAGCACCACGCCGTGGGCATCCGTTCCCAGACCACACACGGAAGCGATCGCCGTCATGATCTCCGTCTTGCGCTCCTTGGGCACCACGATCATGACGAAATCCTGCTCTTCCTGTACCTTAATGCCGAAATGTCTGCTGACGCTCTTGGAATTGCGTCTGCGTCCCTTCATAACGGTACCCCCTTTGGCGCCCGCGTTGCGCGCTGCATCCACCACATCGTCGCTGTAGCCGCCGTCCACAGAAACCCAGATCACCGTATATTGTGTCTTCTCACCCATCTGCTCTTCCTCTCCCTTCGGCATTTCCTTCTTCGCCGCCTCTATCTCCGTCCAGGCCCGCTCCTCTTCGTCCAGCACCTGCAGGATGTGATTCTGCAGGGCATTCAGGGGGATCGTGATCGCGATACCGCCGCCCTTGTGACGGAAGTGAAGCTGCTTATACAGCATCTCGAACACGGTCTTCACCTGACTCTTTGGCAGAACCGCACCCGAGAGAAGTCTGGTGGTCCCCCGCATTCCGAAAATATCCATCATCTCCGAAGGCGCCGTGCCTTTTCCCCTGAACTGAAAACAGACCGGCACATTGATGGAATCAAAAAGTTCCTCCAGTTTCCGCTGATCCTCCTCCTTCGTGATCGTAAGGAGCAGCCTTGGAACAACCTGTGGCTTTTTACTATCTGTCATATTTGCACCTCCAAAAAGTATCCCTTAACACTATTCCAGATCCACGATCAGATCTTCAATCGCCTGTACCGGCTGTTTCACTACCTTAGCCTTACGGGCCGATACCACTCCCATAAACTGGATCGCGATCAGCGGCGCAAGCGCAACCAGGGCCACGATACCAAAGGCATCCGCCACCACATTACCGCCCACAGCCGTGCAGGCCCCCATGGCCAGCGGCAGCAGGAACGTCGAAGTCATCGGTCCGCTGGCAACGCCGCCGGAGTCAAAAGCGATACCGACGAAAACAGGCGGTACCAGTCTGCTTAAGATAAAAGCCAGTATATAGCCGGGGATAATGATCCAGTAGATACTGACCCCCGTCAGCACGCGCATCATGGAAAGCGCAACCGCACAGGCCACACCGGCCGAAAGCGCCGCATTCATCATCTTAAAGGACACGTTGCCGCCCGTGATCTCCTCTACCTGCTCATTCAAAACCTGCACCGCAGGCTCGGCCTTGACAATATAATAACCGATTATGATCCCCACCGGAATGAGCGCCCACTTAAAGCTGCTATCCGCGATCCCGCTTCCAAGCAGGCTTCCCACAGGCGCAAAACCGATATTCACGCCGGTCAGGAACAGGATCAGCCCCAGAACCGTATAGATGAAACCGACTGCCATTCTCTGTACCTGGCGCTTCCGATAGATCTTCCCCCGCAGCTGGAACAGCAGGAACACACCGATCACCGGCAGGATACTGCTCAGCACCTCCCGCACGTAATCCGGAATGGCCGCCGCAAATTCCCGCACCACATCCTGTGTCGTCACCAGCTCCGGTATCTCCACCGCCGTATAGATCGCCTCAGTCGGATGATAGAAGATGCCAAGCAGCAGCACCATCAGGATCGGCCCCACGCTGCACAGCGCAATCAAACCGAAGCTGTCGTTGCTTCCCTCCTTATCGCTGCGCGCCGCAGAAAGGCCCACGCCCAGGGACATAATGAAAGGCACCGTCATCGGCCCAGTCGTCACACCGCCCGCATCAAAGGCCACCGCGATAAAATCCGACGGCGTAAGGAATGACAGCACAAACACCAGTATGTATAAGATCGCCAACAACAGCGACAATCTGATCTTAAACAGGATACGCAGCAGCGCGATCACCATAAAGATGCCCACGCCCACCGCCACGGTCAGGATCAGCACCATGTTCGGAATCGCAGACACCTGATTGGCCAACACCTGCAGATCCGGCTCCGAGATCGTGATGATGGCTCCCATGATAAAACAGACCACCGCCATCAATACGATACTGCTGCTCTTGACCAACTTGCCGCCGACACCCTGCCCGAGCGGCGTCATGGCCATCTCCGCGCCCAGCTGGAAGAGCCCCATACCCATGATCAGAAGAAATGCCCCTGTCAGGAACAGTACCAGCGTACTGATCTCCAACGGCACCAGTGTAATGCTAAGGACCAGTACGATCATCGTGATCGGCAGCACACTCGAAAGGGATTCCTTCGTCTTTTCTTTCAGTTTTTCATTCATCCGTTATCAATATCCTCCCTTCCTTTTACACAAATTGTCTGTTTCTTACCAAACTTTCATCATGCACGGCCTGCGCCTGACAGACCGCATGGCCATTCATGTACTAAATAATCTCTATGCATTATCCTACAGAAAAATCAGTGAAAAAGAAATAAAAAGCGGTGTTAAGAAGTTGTTAAAAAATAAGGACAGCGAAAAATCTCTTTATCCGCTGTCCCACACTCTGCAATCTCTATTCGTCCTCTCCGATGTCCTGTGACGCCGCCACTGCCGATACGACAGATGACACCACCGCGATCACAACGGGAATCAGAACAACTACCAATCCTCCGGCCAATAATAAAAATCCCATGACATAACCTCCTGTTAAATTCCAGCCTTTTACATTCGCTGCATTATTCTTTTATTTCATCAATATCTGTAAGGTTAACACCCAGAATATTAAGTAACGCTTTGAGAGAGAGATAATCCTTCTTTAATTTCACATAAGTCTTTGTAGCGTTTTCTTCCTTCGCCGTTATCATATAATCCTGTACTCTTTTAAAATCATCCAACGCATTTTTAATAATTTCGGCATTACTTGGCATCCATTATCACCTTGCTTTCCAACCTGCCATCTTATCTATACCCCTTGTTCTATCGTAAACGACGCAGCAAATTCTGTTTCCAATGTCGTCAACTATAAAATATCATACCAGATTATTGAAAGTGTGTAAAGTTTGCATTGAAGCAAAATCGTCTTTTAGCCCTTTTAAAAATCATCCTTCCTGCCTTCAATATTCCTTCCTGCGAAAAATTCCGACTGTCAGAAAGAAAGACCCTACATACGCCGCCAGTGCACAAAGCAGGATCACGGCTCCTCCCAATAAGATCATTGCGGGCGCCATCACAGGCCCGAACAGGAAATTCCACAACATCGCCAGACCGATCACGATCGCCACCGCAAGAAACGTGCTGCCAACCAGGGAAGCCCCTTTTGCCTCCTCCCCGCACAGGCAGGACAGAGGATAAAAGATCGCACCCATAAATAAACTGATACTGACACCCATGACATAGATCAGCCAGACATCCGTCGACCGGTCAAAAAGAAAACCGTGCAGCAGGACAGACAGGACCACCGCCCCTCCGGATAACAGGATTCCTGCAAACATCCATAAAAACTGCCCCACATAACAGCTCCTCACAATATCTGCCCTTGTGACTGGCATCGTCAGCTTGTATCGCTCCCATCTGCAGGAACCGTCCTTGCCAAAAGCCGGCAGCGCCACGAAGCTGATCATGACCAGACAAAGCAGCATATAATATCTGATCAGCGCCTCCTTCGGATATACCGCAACAATGGCAATTCCTGCCACAAACAGAATTCGCACAAGCGACTTCCCATTCGCATATGCCGCATAAAAATGATCTCTGAGCAGTCCTTTCATTCTATACTCCTCCCTGTCTTCCGCCTACACCTTTCCGATTGGGTCATCGGCACAACATGGCGCCCTCACCCTTTTCTCCCTTGATCAGCAGGATCATGATCTCGTCCACCGGCACGTGGTCCACCACCACATCCTGAAACCTGCGCCGCATCTTCTGCCCGTCCGCCACAAGCACATCAATCTGAAGATCCCGTTTCCGCCAGGCAATGATATCCTGTGGATCCAGGGCCTTAAACTGGCTCTCCCGGCAGCGCATAACCGCATAGTGGTATGCCAGATCATTCTTCGACGCCGTCATGATCACCCTGCCCTCGTGGATAAAGGTAATATAGTCGGCTATCTTCTCCAGATCACTCGTGATATGGGAAGACAGCAGCACGGAGTGTCGTTCCTCCTGTACAAACTCAAGCAGCACATCCAGCACTTCATCCCGCATCACAGGATCCAGTCCCCCGGTTGCTTCATCCAGTATCAACAGCTGCGGATGATGAGCCAGCGCCACGGAAATAGCCAGCTTCATGGTCATGCCTCTGGAATAATGTTTGATCTTCTGCCCGGCCGGCAGCTTAAAATCCTCCAGATATTTTCGGAACAACGGCTCATCCCACATCCGGTAGACTCCCTGCATGATCCCCGAAAGCCGCTCTGCCGTCAAATAAGCCGGGAAATTATTGCCGTCATAAACAACCCCGATCTTTTCGCGCAGATCCGTATCCGCCTCCCGCATTTCTTCGCCAAACAGCTTCACATCGCCGCTGTCTCTCAGGATCGTATTGAGAATGCAGCCGATGGTCGTGGTCTTTCCCGCCCCGTTTTCCCCTACAAATCCCATGATACTACCATAGGGCACGGAAAAGGACACCTTGTCCAACTTAAAATCCGATCTCTTAAATGTTTTCGTCACCTGATCCAGCTCTAAGACATGGTCCATCAAGGCTCCTCCTTGTTTCTTCGTTTCTTTGTTTCTTCATTTCTCCATTTCATCTGCCCTTACACTTCCCCTTCATAGAAAAGCCCCAGAATCTCCTTAAGCTTTTCAAGCGGGATATTGTTCATCCGCCCGATCTCCGCCGCTGCCTGCAGATGCTCCTCCGCGATACGCTGCTGCTCCTCCTGGTAAAACTCCTTATTCTGCGCGGATACAAAACTTCCTCTGCCCACGGTCGTCTCGATAAAACCATCCCGCTGCAGATCCTCATACGCCTTCTGCACCGTGATAACGCTCACATGAATCGATCTCGCCAACGCACGCATGGACGGGATTCCCTCCCCCGGCTGCAGCTCGCCGCTCATGATCATCGCTTTGATCTGGGATGTGATCTGCTCATAGATTGGTTTGTTGACATTATTACTGATGATGATCTCCATCGCTGTCCCTCAACTGGTTTCTTTTGTCGTTTTCGACTCTGCAAAAGCTTCCGTATATGGCTTTATGTTTTCTCTGTTCTTTTATAGATGCAGTTATATTGTACTTATTGTATATATACAATATAACATCCATTCTGTCTGATGTCAATTAAAAAAGAAGTGCTGAACTTAATCAACACTTCCTATTCCATACGATAGAATAACGGAGAAAGAGGGATTTGAACCCTCGCGCCGCGTAAACGACCTACACCCTTAGCAGGGGCGCCTCTTCAGCCTCTTGAGTATTTCTCCATAGTCTGAACTATCCTCTACCAATATGAAGTTATGCGTTCACAACAACGCAAAATTTATTATACCTAAAGTATTCCCACTTGTCAATCTTTTATTGCTCAAATTATCCAAATTTTCGTAACAGTTCAGCCTTCGGCTTCCCTGTTACGGAATCTGCCCATTCCAAGTCGCCTTCGGCGAGGGGCAGATTCCCCTGGCTCAATTTACGTGTTTTCACGGACTTTGCAGTAAATGCAAAGTCCTGGGCTGAACTGTTACAAATTTTCCAAAAGACTTGAGAGAAAAATATGCCGTCAATGCGTCGCGCCGCCTGTCACTCTGATATCCTCCCTCGTATCCACGATCGCCTCGATCGCCGCCGTGATCGCTTCCACCATCATATCCTGGGACATGGAAGGCATATTCTTCTTATCGAGCACCTGCTGCGGCAAAAATGGAATGTGAATAAAGCCGCTGCGCTTCCCCGGATATTTGGTCGCCAGCAGATGACATACGCCATAGGTCACATGATTGCACACAAATGTGCCTGCCGTATTGGAAACAGAAGCCGGAATATTCCTCTCCTGAATCCGCTGTACCATCGCCTTGATCGGCACCGTCACGAAATATGCGTCCGGCCCCTCCGGATAGATCGGTTCATCAATGATCTGGTTTCCTTCATTATCGGGAATCCGGCAGTCGTCCACATTGATGCCCACACGCTCCACCGTAATATCCGGTCTGCCGCCTGCCTGTCCGATCGAAAGGACCGCATCCGGATCATATTCTGCGATCGCCTCATCGATCACACGAAGCGATTTATGGCAGACCGTAGGAATTTCCAGTTTGATGATCTCGGCTCCGCCGATCGTGTCCGGCAGTCTCTTTACAGTCTCGATCGCCGGATTGACCGGCTCTCCGCCAAACGGGTCAAACCCGGTAACTAATATTTTCATATGCTCTCTTCTCCTTTTCCATTTTATCTGAAACCGATCACGAGCATCAGAATGATATGCACAACGATCATCATCAACGCCATCGGAATCTGCGCCTTGATCACCGACCACTTGGGATCCTTCGTCTCCAGAACCGCGCAGGGTACAATATTGAAGTTCGCCGCCATAGGCGTCATCAACGTACCGCAATAGCCCGCCGTCATACCGAGCACGCCGATGATCGCCGGATTACCGCCCTGGGAAATGACAAAGGGCACGCCGATTCCGGCCGTAATGACCGTAAAGGCCGCAAACGCATTGCCCATGATCATCGTAAAGACCACCATGCCAAAGACATAAATGATCACGCCAACCACAATATTTCCCTGCGGAACCACAGATGAGATCATCCCGGAGATCACTTCCCCTACACCCGCTTCCGCAAACACACTTCCAAGAGCGCCCAGAAGCTGCGGCAACAGACACGCCGCGCCCACCTGCATCAGCAGACGGGAGGTATCCTCCTTCGTATCGGATATCTTCGGCTTACAGATCACAAAAGCCAGCACCAGCGCGATAACGCAGGCAACACCCGTCATGATCGCTCCGTTTAAGGCCGTGGGCGTCGCCACACCGTCCTTCACCACATCATATTTTACAAAAGAAAGGATCAGAGCGATCAATCCTACTGTAATGGCCGGCACAAAGATCTTCGTCCCGATCCTCTCACTGGAAGCCTTCCGAAACTCCGGTGTGGATTCCTGAAACTTCCCGATCTTCACCTGTTTGGTCACCGTCAGACAACCCATGACGATTAGCATCGCGCCTACCACTGCCGAGGGCAGAACCTTACCAAACATGAAGATAATGCCGGTCAGTGTCCAGAAGAGCATTGTTCCCAATTTTGCCGACTCATTCTTCCTGGCACGGAACGCCGTCAGGAAACACACCAGTCCACAGAGCACATAGAAAAATTCCGGAAAATAGATGCCTAAAAAGTTGGTCATGACTTTTTACCCCCTTTCACCTTCCTGTCAAACAGCAGCACCTGAACGATCGTCAGGATCACGGAGATGACCATCACATAGATCGCAGAGGATGCGATATCCGACAGGGATACTTCATATCCAGCCACCGCAAGTCCCGACTGGATCAGCACAACACTGGCCGAAGCCGGAAAACAGTTCTGGGCAAAGAAATTACCGAAATTCTCAGTCGCCGCCGAAAGTCCCTTGACCTTCTCCTCTTCCTTCTCACTTAAAGGGCATCCTTTGGAAGCTTCCGCCGCCGCAGACGTCATCGGCAGGATCAACGGACGGATAAACTGCACATGTCCGCCAATACGGATATTCAGCGCGGATGCGATCGAGCGGACTACCATCCAGATCGACAGCACTTTACCTGCGGACGCATTCTTGATCTTCCCGATCAGATACGCCGCCCTCTCTTTCATTCCGTATCTCTCGATGATCGCGATCACCGGGAACATGATCAGGAAAATGGACATCAGCCGGTTATTCACAAAAGATTCTCCGATAATCTCCAGAATATGTACAAAGTCCAACCCCGCAACCAGTCCTGTAACGATTCCCGCGACCAGGACTACCGCCAGCACGTCCAGCTTCAGCGCAAAGCCTAAGACAATGATCAAAATACCTATCAGTTTAATGTATTCCATGTTGTAACTCCCTTCATCAGTTATTTTGCTTTGCCATGCATATACATAGCGTTTCTCACACTTTTTGGTTTCCTCCTTCCCCGTGTTTCATTATACACAAATAATGAATTACAGACAATTACTTTTGCACGATAAAGTGATGAAATTCTGTAAAATTCGTTACTATGGGTGTCTCTTGATTCGTGAATAGATGTCGTTTAGTCAAAAGTTTGGGCGTAAAGTTGGGGAAAACCTGTCATGGCATAAAAAAAGAAGTGCTTCTTGTAATGCGTGAAAAAAGTTGATTCCCATAGAAATGGCACGGTCATTCAGCCATAACGGTATGGCTAAAGTCTTTTTACTGCTTTAGTGTCCTTATACTGGTTAATGTCTATAGCCTTTCAGGTCGGGAAATTCCACCAATAAGATTTATCTTCTTTGTGGAAGATAGCGGGATATACAAATAACATAGCAAAACCTCCTTACAAATATAGCATAACACGTATAATCGAAGGGAAATTCGAATTTGATAGAAAAAATGTATAATGAAAATTTTCACATGTTCGGTCTTTTCATTTTATGAATTATGATGTAAAATTAATGTAGTTTATTTTTTGATATTAAAATAATTAGTTCAATATTATTTCTCATTTTATTTGAGGTCATAATTTGCAGGTTGGGGGAGCCCCAAAATTTTTGGATAATTTAATTTGCTTGAAACTGGAGTAAATAACGTAGCAATCAACAACATAATTTGTGTAAAAAGTTGCAGATAATTAAAAGTGTTAGCGTCGGGGGAAATTAGCCATTTAGTGTCGGGATAAATTGACCAATCT
>CANOCU010000051.1 GCA_947564645.1 uncultured Lachnospiraceae bacterium | reverse complement strand
TTCTGTTTCCGGCTCTTGCAGAATCCATATACGGTAGCTTCTACAAGGCCGAAAATGAAATTTTTAATGTCGTTAACTATAGATGGTTCCACGACTCTCATAGTATAGCACGAACACTATAGTATGTCCAACGCAAATCTTGGCAGCGTCACTCACCATGATGACTTCCCTACCCATAATACGGAAAGGGGGCTTCCCTTACGGAAAGCCCCTCACTACGCTTTATAAATATCTCCACCCTCATAGAAATATTGATCGCCTTATATTCAGAATACATGATTTGCCTTTAACACGCCGAACACGATCACCGCCACCAGCGCGATCACACAGAGCAGAATGAATTTATCCAGTGACCGGATGGAAATATCGGGAAGCTGATCATAGATTCCTTCGAACGCACTGCCTCCGGAAGATTTCTTCTTATCTGCCTTCTCCGTATCAGCCTGCTTTTCTTCAAGCTCCAGTTCCTGATCTCTTCTCTGCTCTTCTGCCATACCATCTATCCCTTCCACTTAAGAATCTTAAGCCTGCATACCCGCAGCCCGGTTCCTTTATTTTTTCTGCAAATACTTTCTGAGGTCAAGTGCAACTGCAATCACGATCACAAGACCTTGTGCGATGTATGTATAGGCCGGATCCACGCCCAGGAACTGGAGACAGATCTTCAGGATCTCGAATACCAGTACGCCGATCAGGATACCGCCCACACGTCCCACACCACCGTTCGCGGATACGCCGCCGATGGTACAGGCTGCGATCGCCTCCAGCTCATAGCCGTTACCGGTCGCCGTGGATGCGCCGCCGGCCTTCGCGCCTACCAGGAAACCTGCCAGTGCGTACATGCAGCCGGCCAGAATATAGATACGGATCAGGGAACCGCGCACATTGACGCCTGCAACCTGCGCCGCATTCTCGTTACCGCCGATGGCGTACATATATTTGCCGTGACGGGTCTTATTGTACAGGAACCAGAAATAAGCGCCGATCACAACCGCAAAAATCATCAGGTAAGGTATCGGTCCTAACGAACCGCTGGCAACGGTCAGATAACTGGTCTTGTAACCGCCCATAGGCTGGTTGTTCGTGATCAGGGAGCAGAGTCCGTAGATAATGGTCTGCATACCGAGAGTCGCAATGAAAGGCGGAACCTTCAGTACAGAGATCACAACGCCGTTAACGCCGCCGAAGCATCCCATGATGACCATAACGATGATCAGGGCAACCGGCCACGGGATATCCGGCATCCAGGGCAGCATACGTGCGGAATAATCGATGCTCTGCAGCAGCATTGCCGACAGACAAGCTGCCAGTCCCACCGCACGACCTGCGGAAAGGTCCGTGCCCTTGGTGATCAGACACCCGGATACGCCGCAGGCAATGATGAATCTGGGAGATACATTGACTACCAGATTTTTAAAGTTGGTTACGGTAAAGAAATTCTGTGTTGTCAAACCTGTCAGAATAGCCAACAGCACGATCAGGATAATGATCGCATTGTTGGACAAGAATTTTTTCATATTGAATGATTTTGCCATGATACTGTTCCCCCTCCTTATTCAAACTGCGTTGCAAGCGCCATGATATTCTCCTGATTTGCCTCATCACCGCCGATAAATCCGGTCACACGGCCGTCGCACATGACCATGATACGGTCGGACATACCGATGAGCTCGCTCATCTCCGAAGAGATCATGATGATACTCTTGCCCTGCTTTGCCATCTCGGCAATGATACAGTAGATCTCGTACTTGGCTCCTACGTCGATACCACGCGTGGGTTCGTCCATGATGAAGACATCCGGACTGTTGGCCAGCCAGCGGCTGATCAGCACCTTCTGCTGGTTACCGCCGGAGAGCGACTGGATCTGTGTCCTGGAAGACGGTGTCTTGATCGAAAGCTTGGCTACATTCTCCTGTACCAGTTTCTCAATCTTGGCATCGTCCAGCATAAATCCGCCGATCAGATACTGATTTAAGGATGCGATGGATACATTATCTGCTATGGACAATACCCCTAAGATTCCGGTGGCACGCCGGTCCTCCGTCAGCATGGCGATACCGCTGTTAATGGCATCTTTGGGCTGTGTGATCCTGATCTCCTGCCCCTTATATGTAATCTTGCCGTTCGTATGGCTGCGAAGCCCGAACAGTCCTTCCATCAGCTCTGTACGCTGTGCGCCCACCAGTCCGGCCACACCTAAGATCTCACCCTTCTTGAGTTTAAAGGAAACATGGCGGAAACTCTTGGGATTGATGGAAGTAAAATCTTCCACCTCGAAGACCACTTCTCCCGGCACGTTCTCACGCACGGGATATAACTCTGACAGTTCGCGGCCCACCATCTTGGTGATGATGAAATCCGTGGTCAGGTCCTTTGCTGACCAGGTTCCGATATACTGGCCGTCGCGCATGATCGTCACTTCATCGCTGATCCGCAGGATCTCATCCATCTTATGGCTGATATAGACGATGGATACGCCCTTGCTGCGCAGCTCGTTGATAATGGTAAATAACGCTTCTACCTCGGCTGCTGTCAGGGATGACGTAGGCTCATCCAGGATCAGCACCTTACAGTCTGCGGAAACCGCCTTTGCGATCTCCACCAGCTGCATCTGAGATACCGAAAGGCTGCCTAATCTGGCCTTCGGGTCGAAATTCAGATGCACCTCTTCCAATACTCTGGCCGCATCTTCATACATTTTATCATGATCGATCACGGTCACCGGACCAAGCTTCCTGACCGGATAGCGCCCTACATAGATGTTCTCGCCGATACTTCTCTCGGGAATCGGCTGCAGCTCCTGATGTACCATGGCGATACCGCGGTTCAAGGCATCCAGCGGACCCTTGATCTGCACTTTTTCTCCTTCATAGATCACTTCCCCTTCGTCCATGTGGTAGATACCGAACATGCACTTCATCAGGGTTGATTTCCCGGCTCCGTTCTCCCCCATCAGGGCGTGAACCGTACCCGGCCTCAAATTCAACTGCGCACCGTTCAGCGCTTTGACACCTGGAAATGTTTTCACCACATTGTGCATCTCCAAACGATACTCTGACAAATTGATAACCCCCTTTATGGATTAAAAAGAAGTGCATGCGCCTGGTGCACACGCACTTCTTCCCAATCTACATTCTCATATTATGATGGACTGCTTCTGTCTTACTGGAAGTCAGCTACGTTATCCGGAGTAACCTTCACATAGTCTACGTAGATGGACTGCTCGCCCGATGCATATGTCTTACCGCCAAGCAGGTCTTCCATAGCCTGAACAGCGCCTTCTGCCTGACCCTGTGCATCGTTCAGAACGGTACCGGTCATGTTGCCTGCTGCCACTTCGTTCAGCGCTGCATCCAGAGCGTCAACGCCTACCAGATAGATGTCCTCATTTACCTTGCGGCCTGCTGCCTGAATTGCCTGCAGAGCGCCGATTGCCATATCGTCATTGTTACAGAAGATAACTTCGATCTGATCGCCGAATTTTGCAAGGTCGTTCTGTGCGATCTCCTGGCCCTTGTTACGGTCCCAGTCACCACGCTGCAGGTCAAGCTCTTCCACTTCGATGCCTGCGTCTGTCAGTGCCTTAACAGAGAACTCTGTACGATACTGTGCGTCAACGTTCTCCGGGTCACCCTGGATCATGATGTAGGAAACCTTGCCGTCGCCGTTGATATCACCCTTGTTCTCGGTATCTAAGATCAGCTCACCCTGCATGGTTCCGGACTGACGTGCGTCACATCCTACATAAACCAGCTTGTCGTATGCGCTCATCTGCTCTGCCGTAGGCTCACGGTTGATCAGTACGGTCGGTACGCCTGCGTCCTTAACGGTAGCGATGATCTGGTCTGCTGCAGATGTCATAACCGGATTGATGATCAGCGCATCAACGCCCTGTGCGATGAAGTTGTTGATCTGGTTGTTCTGCTCAGCCTGGTCATTCTTACCATCCATGAAAGTTACGGTATAACCCTTGCCCTCCAGGATCTCCTGCAGTGCGTTACGGTATGTGGTCATGAATGCGTCGTCGAACTTGTAGATGCAGACACCGATGTTACCGCCTGCTCCTGCTGCCTCTGCTGCCGCGTCGGCATCTTCCGCCGCTGCATCCTCTGCCTCAGTCTCAGCGGGCGCTTCTTCTGCCGGAGCTTCCTCCTCAGCAGGCGCTTCCTCTGCCGGAGCCTCTTCAGCAGGCGCATCTGTCGCTGCCGGAGCCGCGTCATTGCCGCCGCATGCCGTCAAGCCAAATACCATCATGGATGCCATTGCTATCGCAAGCACTTTTTTCAATTTCATAGTTACAAATCCTCCTTTATTCTGCCATTTTTAGGCGTTTTTATCATTTTATGCCACAATGTGCACTCCCTTTTACACATTATGACTACTGACAAGGCTATTGTACTGGATTATCTGTTTGTTTTCCATAAGATTTTCTTGGAATAGTTATGGATTTTCTTTGATTTTTGTAATTAAGATCTCCTGCGGCGTCCAGAAATAGGTGCCGTCCGTCAAAGGATATTCCTCCGGCAGCTCCTCTTCCAGTGCACAGCTGGCCGCCAGCTCTAGAATGGCGCTGCAGTAAGTCTCCTTATTGGCGGAAACCGTTCCCAGGAGCCTGCCGTCCTCCAGGGCTTCCAGCCCCGGCGTGGTGCCGTCTATGCCGATCACATTTACATCCTCTGCCTGGGCCCGCTCCAGGGCGTCGATGGCGCCCAGCGCCATATCATCATTGTTGCTGATCACCAGTTCGATGGTGTCCGGATACTCTGTAAGCCACTGCTCCATCAGTGCCGATGCCTGGCTGCGCTCCCAGTTGGCGATGCCGCCCGTGATCTTCTCGATCGGCACGCGAGCGTCCTTAAGCGTCTGGACCGACCACTCCGTACGGATCAGGGAATCCTGATGGCTCGTCTCCCCCTCCAGCATCACATAGCTGACCACGCCGTCCCCGTTTAAGTCCACAGCCTCCGGCTGCTTCCGATACAGATCCACCACCATCTCTCCCTGCAGCACAGCCGTCTCCTTGGCATCCACGCCCACATAGTAGAGCTTGTCCCAGCGGTTCATATCCTCCTCCACCGGCTGACGGTTAAAGAATACCACCGGCACGCCGGCCGTCATCGCCTTGTCGATGATCAGCGAAGTGTCCATCCGATCCACCGGATTGATGCACAGCACATCGCAGCCCAGTGAGATAAAGCGGTCTACCTGATTGTTCTGGGTATTCTGACTGCCCTTGGCCTCCTGGATATCCAACGTCACCTTGATGCCGCTCTCCCGCTCATACTCCTTGGCCTTCTCCTCGATGATGCTGCGGATATTATTGATAAAAGTATCGTCCCCGCGGTACAGACTGACGCCGATACGGATCGATGTCTTCTCCTCCTCCTTGTGCACGCCCTGACAGGAAGTCATAAGAAGACACGCCGCACAAAGCGCGGCGGTCCTGATGATCCGTTCTGCCCGCCCTGCCTTTCTTTCCCGAAGATTTCCGCTCCCCTTCACCTCTTCATGCCTGCCTTTCTGCTCATATCGTTAACAACATTGGAAATTACGTTTTCGGCCCTGCCGGATCTTTTGATACACAGCCTTCCTCACTCGATCGGAAACAGCAGCTTCTCAAAGGCCGGATCCCGCAGATCCTCTTTCTTTATATAGTAGGACTCCATCACCGTCGGGACGCTGCCTGCCCCCTCCAATGCCCGGACCGCCTCCCGCACGCTGTAATACCCCAGACTGAATTCATCCGTCACGCAGATACCGGTGATCAGCCCCCGGTCCAGATAATTCAGGATCGACATGGTAGTCCCTCTGCCGTAGAGACCTCCGACAGCCTCCGCTACATCCTCGCTGCCGTAGAGGACCCCTGCCGCCTCCGTCAGGATCTCCTGGTTCTCCGCCAGGATCACCACCTCTTGCGAGTCTTCCGTCCCCATCTTCTCCAACATCATGAAGAACCGGTCCCACTCGTTTCGCATGATCCTCTGCATACTGCGCCCTTCTTCCGCAAACACTGCCTCAATGCCTTCCAGAAAAAGGCGGTCCATGTCGCTTTGTCCGGAGGAGTCCGTCAGCACACACACAGGACTTTTCGCCGGCTGCTCTTCTAAGAGCTTCCGGGCCAACAGCTCCCCCATCTTCTCATGATCGACGATCACGTTCCCCGCGCCGGACGCTTCCGCCACGCCGGCACGAAGTAAGATCACCGGGATCGTCATCTGCTTCTGTGATACCTGCTCCTCCTCCACCGGCACGACAATGAGCGCGTCGGCACCGTCCTGCTGTTCCCGTTCCATCAGCTCCGTCTGTTCCTGTGCGTCCAGCTTCTCATACAGGGTGATCAGCTGGACATCCGCGTTAAACTCAGCCGCCGCCTGATCCATCCCCTTGCGGAAATTACTGTAATTATCGCTCCTCACATCCTCGATGATCACCGCGATCCGATAGATCTCCCGCTCCGGCTCACGGATGATCAGATCCGTGGAGCACATGAGAAACAGCACCACCAGGCATACGATATAGATCACTATCAGCACTTTTCCACTCTTGCCTATCATGTCTGCTCCTTCTCGGAATACACCTGCGCCGGAAGATGGATCTGAATGACCGTTCCCTCGTCCGGCTCCGACCAGATCTTAAGACCGTAGCTTTCTCCGAAGTACAGTCTTATCCTCTCATTGACGTTCTTGACGCCGATGCCGGATCCGCGTCTGGATGATACGTGATGCTGCTCGTCCAGAAGACTCCTTGCCTGCTCCGGCGTCATGCCAAGCCCGTTATCACTGATCCGAAACCACAGCTCCTCTTCTTCCCGATATGCCTTCACGCAGATCTCCCCGTCTCCGTCCATAAATTCCATGCCGTGATAGATCGCGTTCTCCACCAACGGCTGCAGCATCAGCTTCAGGCTCACCAGCTCCATCACGTCCTCTTCGGCGTCGATCGTATACACGAACTTGTTCTTGAATCTGGTCTGCTGGATCATCAGGTAATTGCGCACATGCTCCAGCTCGTCCCTGACCGTGACGATACTTTTGCCCTTGCTTAAGCTGATCCGGAAGAACCGCGCCAGCGCCGTCACGATCCGCACGGCGTCCTGCTTCTGTTCGTTCTCGATCATCCACACGATGATATCCAGCGTATTATAGAGGAAGTGCGGGTTGATCTGGGACTGCAGGGTATTGAATTCGCTTTTGCGCTTGGACTCATGCTCCGCCACAATGTCTTCCATCAATGCCTTGATCCGCTTCGCCATGTCTCCGATGGAACGTCCCAGATGCCTGATCTCATAAGAGCCTCCCTGGTACACTTCCGTGTCCAGATCCCCCGCCTCGATCGCATTGACAGACTTCTCCAGTTCCTGGATCGGCGTCGTGATCCTCGACGAGATGAAATTGTTCGTCAGCACCAGCACCAGCAGAAAAGCCCCGATCACAAAGACGGCAAAAAGCTGTATCTTCAGATTGCTCAGGGGAAGCCCCTTTTCCGGTGTGACGCTGAGCAGCTTCCATCCCGTATACCCCACGGATTTCACGCTGACCTCGCGCCATTCCCCCTCATACCGTTCCCGGAAGCTGCCGTCCCTGTACTTTGCCGCCATGGCGGTATTCTCCGACAGCTGCCCTGTCTCGATCATCTGCATCCGTGGATGATAGATCAGTTCCCCGCTGCTGCTGACCATATACAGATAGCCCTGGTTGCCGAGGGTGATATTGTCCAGGATCTGCTGTAAACTGCTATAACGGATATCCAGAAGCAGGATCCCCTGCTCCGTGGAGGTGCCGTGTGTGATCTCCACCGCTCTGGTCAGCGTGATGACCCATCTATACTGGTTCTCATTGTTGTCAAAGATATACTGTACATGGGGCGTGGTAAAATGCAGGTTGTCCGTCCGGTCGAGCGTATTGCCAAACCACTGCTCCTTCGTCACGTCAAGTCCCGTCTTTAACCGCGCCGCGGGCACCGCTTCCAGCAGCTCGCCCTCCTTGGAGAGCAGGGCGATATTGGCGATGCTGTCCTTGTTGTTATCATATAACAGCGTGATCTGGCTGTTTACCGCCTCCGTCTCCAGATCCGCATTCTTGATCACACCGTAGTAGAGGCTGTCGGACAGCTTCATGATGGTGCGCAGATAAGCATCCACCGAACGGTTGATCTGCCCCAGAACGGCCTGATTCTCCTCCCGCACGGCTGCCGTCAGCTGTTGGGACATCTGCGCATAGAGAGTCACCCCGATCAGGACGATGACCGCCAGAGCGCTGATCGTAAAATAACTGAAAATCGTATAGCGGATGCTGGTCTTCCTGCCAGTTCCCGCCGGCATCTGCTGTTTCATGACGCTCCTTTCCATATTTCCTGTCCTGTTCCCGTATCCCACACTGACTTCCGCCAGAGAACCGCCGCACCATCACCGGCCAAACTCCGGCTTAAGCTTCTGCCGCGCGTTCTGACTGTGTCCCCCGGTATTTGGTGGGCGACACGCCGTACCGCTTCTTGAACACATAGCTGAAATAATTCTGTTCCTGATATCCCACCTTCTGTGCGATCATATAGGTCTTGTCATCGGTCTCATTCAAAAGCTCCACCGCCTTCTTAAGACGCACCTCGGTCAGATAATTGACATAGGCCTGTCCCGTCTCCTTCTTAAATACGGTGGAAAAATAAGCCGGGCTCATATGCAGATGGCGGCACAATGTCTCCACGGACAGTTCCGGTTCCGAGAAATGCTCTCTGATATACTCTTTGGCTTCCTGAATGACCCTGCGCGTAGTGTTGTCCCGCTCCTGGTTCATGGCCTCATTCATACGGCAGGCGATCTCTGAGATCCTGTCCGCGAACTCCTCCCGGCGGCAGATACCCTCCATGACCTGCGCATACTGTGCCGAAGAGTCAAACATCTCGTCTATATCCAGATCGTACTGCTGCATCAGCCTGATCAGACAGTTCGCGATGGAGAGCATGTAGACCTGGTATTGTCTGGCATGTACCTTCGCATCCTCCATGCGGACAGTAAGATCCCGGATCACGCTGCAGATCTTCTCCGGCGTACCGAACTTGACGGCCGCCACCAGTTCCTCCTCGTCCCTGTCGCCAAACTGCAGCTTGCCCCTGCCCACCGGCTCCACATCATTGATATAGATGGGCCCACCCATACCGACGATGGCCCGGTATCCAAGCGCGTCCATGGCCGACTGGTAAGAATGGCTGATCTCCGGCAGCGTCTCACAGCTGTAGCCCACGCCGATCGTGACCGAGACCTCCAGCATGCGGCGGCACTCCTTACAGATATCATGGAGCAGATTGCTTAAACCTGTCTGGGTATTATCCTCGTCTATGGCCGCGATCACGGTGATCTCATCCACGGAATTAAAGAGGGCAAAACGGTAAGATCCGCGCAGGGAGTCCTCCACCAGTCCCCGCACGGAGATCGGAACCAGCTCCCGGGGAAGGGTAAGCGTCTGCGCCCGCTCCACATGAATGACTGCCGCCACCCATCTGCACGCATCCAGAATGTCAATGTCGTACTCTCCCAGCTTCGACTCCACCGCATCCATATCCGCCACACCCCGTACCAGATCGTTTAGAAAAAGCTCCCGCAGGATCGGCAGATTCCCCAGATAACTCTCCCGCAGAGAGTCGATGTCGCGCCGCTGCTTGATCTCCTCATCCAGATTCTCCCTGACTCTGGTAAGGATCTCCGACAGTTCCTCCACGTTTACCGGCTTCAGGATATATTCCGTCACATGCAGCTTGATCGCCTGCTGCGCATACTCGAAATCATCGTAACCGGAAAAGATCAGCACCCGGATCGAAGGATATTTCGCCCGGATCCGCTTCGTCAGCGTCAGCCCGTCCATATAAGGCATACGAATGTCCGTGATCACCACGTCCGGCTGCAGCTGCTCCACCTTCTCAAGCGCCTCCTCGCCGTTCTCGGCATCTCCGGCCACCTCGAATCCCAGCTTCTCCCATTCCATCTTGCGGATGATCCCCCTGCGTACCTCCTCCTCATCATCCACCAGCAAAATCCGATATAACCCCATAGCAATAACCGTTCCTTTCCCACAAATATATTGCATAGTAAGACATAGACTCATTTTAGCATAAAAAAACTGATACTACAAATCTCTTTGCAGTACCAGTTCCGTCGTCGTTATTCTTATTTTACCAGTTCTTTCACCTTAGCCTTCTTGCCGACACGGTCTCTCAAGTAGTTCAGCTTCGCACGTCTTACCTTACCTCTTCTGACTACCTCGACTCTCTCTACGTTCGGGGAATGCATGGGCCATGTCTTCTCGACGCCGACGCCGTTAGATACCTTTCTCACTGTGAAGGTGGCTCTGTTGCTTCCGCCCTGCTTCTTCAGCACGGTGCCCTCGAAGACCTGAATCCTCTCACGGTTACCTTCCTTGATCTTACCGTATACCTTAACGGTATCGCCCACGTTGAACTCGTCAACCTTGTCTTTTAACTGTTCTGCTTCGATTTCTCTGATAATCTGGTTCATAATCTGCCTCCTGATTTCTATGGATGTTCTTAATACATTCTGTAACAGAGGACCATCTTTTTCGCAACATTAATAATTTAGCATATTACAGCGATGATTGCAAGTAAATTTTATGAACTATTAGTAACTATTCAGCCTTCGGCTTCATAGTTACTGAATCCGGCCTATTCCAAGTTTGCCTTCGGCAAAGAGGCCGGATTCTTCTCAACCTTTATGCGTTCTCACGGACTTTGCAGCAAGTGCAAAGTCCTGGGCTGAACTGTTACAACTATTACATCGAACGATAGCATGTTCTCACGGTCTGCTGCAATACGCCTCGTACAGATCCGGCCTGCGCTCCTTCGTCCTCAGAATGGACTGTTCCAGCCGCCAGGCATCCACTCTGGCATGATCGCCGGAAAGCAGTATGGGCGGCACCTGCTTATCATGCCAGATCTCCGGCCTGGAATACTGCGGGTACTCCAGAAGGCCATCGTAAAAAGATTCCGTCACCGCAGAGTCCGTGTTGTGCAGGACGCCGGGCACCAGTCTTGCGATGGCATCGATCATCACCATGGCCGGAAGCTCCCCTCCGGTAAGTACGTAATCCCCTATGGAGATCTCGTCCGTCACGATCTCCTCAAGCACCCGCTCGTCGATCCCTTCATAGTGCCCGCACAGAAAGATCAGATCCTCCTCGCGCGCCAGCTCCTGAGCCATTTTCTGGTGAAAAGTCCTGCCCTGGGGCGTCACATATATGACCCGGCCGGGCGCTGCGCCGCGCACGGCGATACGGCCCGCCACCGCCTGCCAGGCATCATAGACCGGCTGCGCCTGCATCAGCATACCCGCACCGCCGCCGTAAGTATAGTCATCCACCTTGCCATGTTTGTCCAGCGTATAGTCTCTGATATTCACGGCCTCGATGGAAATACATTCCCGCGCCACCGCCCTTCCGAGTATACTGGTGTGCAGCCCCTGCATCACCATCTCCGGAAAAAGTGTCAGGATGTGGAAATTCATCATAACAAGCTACCCGTTCCTTTCTCCCGGATCCAGGATCACAACAACCCGTCCATGATATGCACCGTGATCACGCCGGCTTCCATATCGATATGCTTCACGCACTCACGGATCGCCGGCAGAAGCGCTTCTGCCTTGTCTGCGTCACTGCGCTCCACCACATACACGTCATTGGCTCCTGTCGCCATCACATCTTTTAACGTGCCAAAGGCTTCGCCCTGATCGGTCACCACCTGCATACCGATCAGATCGGCGACGAAATATTCATCCTTCTTCAGCCGCACCGCCTTATCTCTGGTCACATAGAGCTTTGCGCCCTTATATTTCTCCACATCATTGATGGAATCATATCCCTTAAACTTAACGATCACATACTGTTTGAAGAATTTAACGCCTTCGATCCCCATATCCAGACGCTCTCTGCCCGTATCCAGGATCACTTCTTTCAGTTGCTTAAAACGGGCGGCATCGTCTGTTGTCGGAAATACCTTGACCTCTCCCCTGATACCGTGTGTCTGTGTGATAACGCCGATCTGCAATTCAGATATCATAGCTGTCCTTTCTGTCAACCCCGGATTACAACAAACCTCACAGATTGCTCCGTGAGGCTGTTTGTCAGATAATTTCTACGTCCACTCTCTTATTGTCTTTCGACGATGCGGCTTTCACAACGGAACGGATCGCCTTCGCGATGCGGCCCTGCTTACCGATCACCTTACCCATATCCGACGCTGCAACATGAAGCTCGACGGTAATGTTCTTACCCTCTTCCTTCTCCGTGACAACTACCTCGTCCGGGTTTTCGACAAGAGCTTTGGCGATCACTTCAACCAATTCCTTCATTGTCCACCTCCAAAAGCTGAAGACCCAAGCTAAACTGTTCCAACGGACTACTATTTGGTAATGCCAACGCTCTTGAAGATCCTGCTGACAATCTCTGTCGGCTGAGCGCCGTCCGCTAACCATTTCTTAGCCGCCTCTTCGTCTACCTTGTAGGTGCTGGGATCCGTGTTGGGATCATAGGTCCCGATCTCAGCGATACATCTTCCGTCTCTCGGGGATCTGGAATCTGCCACTACAATTCTGTAGAAAGGATGTTTCTTCTGTCCCATTCTTCTTAATCTGATCTTAACTGCCATTTTCTTTGCCTCCATCTGTAAATATTCATTATTTGAAACCCATAGGAACCTCCCGGAAGCCATCTCCGGAAACTCCTAAAACGGGAATTTCATACCACCCATCCCGCCAAACATCCCTCTGCCCCGCTTGCCGCCCATCATGCCAGGAAGCTGCTTCATCATCTTCTGGGACTGTTCGAACTGCTTGATAAATTTATTGACGACCGCAATATCCACGCCTGCGCCTCTCGCGATCCGGTGCTTCCTGCTGGGATTAAGCAGCTTTGGGTTCTGCCTCTCCGCCGGCGTCATGCTCAGTACGATCGCCTCCATGCGGGCAAGCTGCTTCTCATCCACCAGGGATTCGATATCGCCCATCTTGCTTCCCATTCCGGGCATCATGCTTAAGATACCGGACAGACCGCCCATATTGCGCATCTGCTTCATGCTTTCCAGATAATCCTCGAAGTCAAATTTGCCCTTCTTCATGCGGGCCGTCATCTGCTTCTCTTTCGCTTCGTCGATATCCAGATTCTGCTGTGCCTTCTCGATCAGTGTCAGCACATCGCCCATGCCAAGAATCCGGCTGGCCATGCGGTCCGGATAGAACTGCTCTAAGTCCGAAAGCTTCTCTCCCATACCGATATACAGGATCGGCCTGCCTGTCACGGCCTTGATGGAGAGCGCTGCACCGCCCCTCGAATCACCGTCCATCTTGGAAAGGATCACCCCGTCGATGCCGATCTTCTCGTCAAATTCCTTCGCCACGTTGACCGCGTCCTGTCCTGTCATGGCATCCACCACCAACAGGCTCTGATGCACGTCCACATGACTCTTGATCTCCTGCAGCTCCGTCATCATCTCCTCATCGATATGAAGCCGTCCCGCCGTATCCAGGATCACCACATTATGACCGTTCTTCTGGGCATGCTCCACCGCCGCCTTCGCGATATTCACCGGCTTGTGGTTCTCTCCCATGGAAAAAACCTCAACCTGCTGTTTCTCACCGTTGATCTGCAGCTGTTTGATCGCCGCCGGTCTGTACACATCGCAGGCTGCGAGAAGCGGCTTCTTGCCCTTCAGCTTAAGCTTGCCGGCGATCTTCGCCGTGGTGGTCGTCTTACCGGCTCCCTGCAGGCCGCACATCATGATGACCGTGATCGACTTGCCAGGCTGTAACGTGATCTCCGTAGTCTCGGACCCCATCAGGGAGATCATCTCTTCGTTGACAATCTTAATGACCATCTGACCAGGATTCAGTCCGTTCAGGACATCCGCACCGATGGCACGCTCTTCCACGGACTTGACGAACTGCTTGACCACCTTGAAGTTGACGTCCGCCTCTAGCAGCGCCATCTTCACTTCCTTCAGGGCCGTCCTGACATCCGCTTCCGTAAGGCGCCCCTTACTCCTCAGGTTCTTGAACACATTCTGCAGTTTATCGGTCAAGCTCTCAAATGCCATAGAGTCCCATGCCTTTCAGATATACCCGCATCCCCTGTCGCCTCTTTATACGGCTTCCGGCAAAAAGGAGGCAGATACCATATCAATTATGATGTCATTCATTTACTATAGTTCCTGCAGAATCTCAGAAGACAGCTGCTTTATCCTCACACTGTACAGACGATACCGTTCCTCATCCGCCGGACCTTCCTTAAGCTGCTCCGACAACCGGCTGATACAGGCCGTCTTCTCCTTGATGCTGTTGAATCTGGCGATCAGCTTCAGCTTCTCCTCATATCCCTGCAGGATCTTGTCGCAGCGTTTCACGATGTCATGCACCGCCTGTCTGCTTATACCCTCTTCCTGCGCGATCTCTCCAAGCGACAGATTGTCATATACGATCCCTTCATAGATCTGCCGCTGATGCTTCGTCAGCAGCTCTCCATAGAAATCATACAACAATCCCTGTTCCACGATCTTCTCCATGCCAATAACCTCTGCCGGGCACGCTGTATCGCACCCGACTTATGCATTCTACTATAGAGAGGGCATGGTGTCAAGTGTTTTTTCTTTACACATATAAGATCTTCTTCCCGGCGGATATTTTTTAATGCGGTTCTCAATCATTCTTTCTGTCATTGTGATTACTTTCATTCTCAAGGATTTAACAATCCCAAGAGAATTTTGACATATTTCCAAAAGTCATATACCTGCTTTCATATATTTTTGTTATGTACATATCACTCATTTTATGATATACTCTTGTAAAATCTTTTCTGGCAGAAAGAAGGTCCTGTAATTGGCTTTATCCGAACAACGTAAAGAATATTTGTACGATTATCAAAAAGCGAAGTTCAAACGTATTCCTTTAGATGTTCCTAAAGAAAATGAAAGGAAGTGTATACCATGAGTAATCGTGAATTAGCCAAACAACTGATCGACCAGATATCAGACGCCAAACTGCTTTATGTTATCCCATATCTGCAGGGGGCGGCAATCCCGGAAGAAATACCCAATGCAGAAACCATTGCCTCAATAGAAGAGCTGGAGCGCGGCGGCGGGACTCTGTTTACCGGCACAACCGAAGCTATGTTTGCTGAACTGATGGAGGAATAGCCATGCTCAATGTTCGATACTCCACCCGCTTCAAAAAGGACTTCAGAACCTGTGTGAAACGCGGCTGTCAGATGCCCTTACTGCAACAGGCGATTGATACACTCCGCATTCCTGCTCCACTGCCGCCAAAGAACAGGGATCATAACTTAAGCGGCAATTACTCCGGATACAGGGAATGCCACATAGAGCCAGACTGGCTGCTCATATACAAACAGACGGCTGACGAGTTGAGATTAAACCGAACCGGTACCCATGCTGATCTGTTTGGATCCTGAATCCTGCTGTCAAGTATGCTATATCCTGAGTTTGCACTTGGAGGGACATAAGGAGCTGTTAAATTACCGTTCTGCAGATCTGCAACAAGCAGGTCAATTTCTTCTTTACACATATAGGATCTTGTTCACAAAGATATCCCCAAAAAACAACAGCGCCGATCACGCTGTTGTCTTTGATCATAAGGATGAAATTGCAGCCGGGAAAAATGTGCGATTTGCTTATATTGTTTTCTCCGCCGGTACGCTGTGTCCAATCTGCACCAGCAGCGCCACCAGGCTGACACCCAACAGGATATGCCCGATCCCCGCAATACCGGAGATTGCCGCATTCATGCCGGAAGAAAGCGCAGTCCCCAGCACCTGGGGCACACCCCGCACCACAAGCATTATAGCCATCAGGTTCAGACCAATCTGATAGGCAGTCAATATCCGTCTGGTCTTTGCACCGGTGAAGGAAAAATTCTTCTCTAACAGGAGCAGCAACAGGAAAAACACCATGCCCAGCAGAAAGTAGTGCGTATGTACCGCCTTAAGGGTCGTCTGGGCCGTAAAGCCGTTGAATTTGGTAAACTCCCGATAAAATACGCCGCCGGCCATTGCAAGAATGGCATACAGCAGCGCCTTGTTGATATAACGCTTCATGATTCCTCTCCTCCTCTTTTCTGTCTGTCACAACTATCAGGTGAAAATATTTCCAATATTACTTGCGAATGACTTTCCTCATACCAGAACCACAAAATTCATGTGGGATTAGCTTAAATCCTATTTTTTCATAAAATGATTCTTTTCCCTTTTCTGCGATCAGCTGAATACTGGAACGTCCGCCGATTGGTGTTTCCCTGTCAACATACTCTACTATCATCCTGATAATTTTATTACCTATACCTTGTTTCTGATCGTTCGGCTGTACCACAATATCAACTATCGTATAATACATTCCGTCACCTGTCAATCTTCCCATACCAACAGTTTGGTTATCCTTAACAGCAATTACCGTATACAAACTATTGGCAAGTGCCCTTTGTGTCTGCTCCTTTGAAAAAAGCAACCACCCAACACTTTCCCTCAACTTACAATAGTCCTCATAATCCAACACATTTTCCATATATTCCATATGTATTCTCCTCGTATAGTGAAATTATGCAGCCGATAAATACACTCAAATATGCCAGTACCCTATTTTAGCATACCTTTATCCGCTAATCCACTAAAAGCATTTTCAATCCAGCTGCGCGCAGGGTGTATTGACAGAGGATTTCAGCCACTCGTCCGGTGTCGGTATTTCCCGGCGCACGGAATTTTCTAGTAAACGAAATTTCTAATGTCGTTAACTATAGAAATGGCGGGAAATTCTTCCCGCCCACGGTGGTCCAAAGAGCTTCCGCCCAGACCAAAACTGTATAATGCGTGTAATGCATCACAGCCTTTATTCTATTCGCCTCATATCCGATTTATACCGGTGCTGCAGGCTTTAAAACCAATTTCCCAACTGCAATCTTTGGCTTCAAGGCGCTACGATCTCCAGATACCCTACCATCTTCGTCTGGTCAAATTCCTTGAGCACGCCCTGATTCGGTTCATAATAAGCGCCGTCGAACTGCACCAGATAATGGCTGTACCGGCCCATCTTCTCCATGATGATACAGCAGTGCGGCAGTTCCACAGGCTTGCCGAGCGTATATATGATCTTATCCGCATGGCGGATTCCCAGATACTCCAGGGTGGCGATCATCTTGCTCATATTCGCCTGCCACTCCCGGCATTTCATGATATCGCAGGCTTCATCCAGCGTGGTTCCCGCGATCATGGCGATACAGGCCTGTCCGCACAGGCCGTCCCAGGGCTGTGTCACCAGATCCACACCGTCGATCCGGCGGATCGGATGTTCCGTGCTATAAGGACTTCCTCCCATGCTCACTACATTACCCACGATCTCGATGGAGATCAGATATTTCTTGCCAAGCTCCACCTTGGACAGCGTCTCCTGGCTGACCGGAATGTCATAATATCCCTGTCCCTTCGGCACAAGATCACAGATAAAACAGACATCATCGAAACATACCCTGACCGGTGCGTCTCCCACTTTCTCACATACTTCCCAGACATTAAACGGCACCGCGATCGTATTCTCATTCTCACGGAATTCCACCGTACCTTCAAATTCGTATTTCATTGATAACCCCGCCTTTCTTTGACTTTATTTTCTATTTTAACACGAAATCCCTTCAAGTAACAGCTTTTTGTTCCTGCAGGCTCTTGGCACTGACTAATCCTCTGGCTCCTCAAAGCTGATATTCAGATCCACATCGCCCTCGATGCCGGCAACCTTACCCTTATCCGTATACTGCCAGATCTTAAAGGCATAGGGATAATACATCGGCTCTTCGTAGAACGCAACCCACTTGTCATACGCCTCCAGCTGCGGCAGGTCCAGCATCAGCATAAAGGTCTTCATATTGCCGTAGATCATCGGCGTGTACCCCGCCGCTTTGATCTTCTCACAGAAAGCGATACAAAACGCAGTCCGCTCCTCCTTCGTCAGGTCTTTCGTCCTGGCGTTGGTATTGGATACGGCTTCCACATCGATGACAACCGGATAGTCAATCGGATAAGGCTCCAGTGCGTCCAGCACGAACTGCGCCTCTTCTTCCGCCTCCTCCACGCTCACCGCCTGTGTGAAAAAGTATACGCCCACACCTACGTCATTGCGAAGCGCGCCCTTGATGTTATCCTTGAAATTCTCGTCCTCCAGAATCTCGCCCTTCGTATATCCCCGGATCCCCAGCCGGATGAACGCATACTCCACACCGTCGCCGGCCACCAGTTCCCAATCGATCTCCTCCTGGTATTTGGACACGTCGATCCCTTTGCGGGAGATCCACTGCCCATTGTCATAGTAACTCATCACTTCATTGCCGTCTTTGATAAACTTGCTCAGATCATATGTATGATGGGCCAGATCGTCGGAAATCGGGAAGAAATGATATTCCCCCGCATCCACCACCACGATCTCATCCGGATAGAAATACCGCAGCATGGAAAGCGCCCCGTCGCCGGTCAGCATCAGTTCTTTCATTTTATTCAGGATCTCCGAACGCACTTCCTGCGTCGTCCGGTCCGTGGTCTCCGTCACCGCGCTGGCGATCATGGCATCCACCTCGCCCTGCGTATAGGTGACCGTCTCGTCCATCCGCACAGCCTCCAGTTCATTCATGACCACCGTGTTTTCCATCTGGATGGAGCGGTACCGGAAGACCATAATCAGCGTGATGGTGATAGCCGTCAAAGTTACCAGGCAAAGCACGATCGAGCCCACCAGGATCCCGTTCTCGCTTCTTCTGCGCTTCTTCTTATGTCTCTTACTCCGCAAATTCATATCCTGCATATGCTTCTCCCCGTCTAAATCCGCTCGCTGAAATAGCTCTTATATCCTTCCCCAAAGATCTCCGTAGCGCTGGTCACGATCATAAAGGAATCCGGATCCTCCTCCTTCACGATCTCCTCCGCCCGCGGAAATACCGTCTTCTTCATGGCGCACAGGATCACCCGCTTCTCATTGCCGCTGTAGGCGCCCTGCCCGTTGATATAGGTAGTGCCCACGTCCAGATCCGCTAACAGACGCTGCGTGATCGGCTCCGGCTTATCACTGATGATATATACAAGCTTCGCTTCATCCCGGCCATACAGCACCACATCCATAGCCACGGAACAGCAGCCTACCGCCACCGCCGCATACAGCGCGGCATTCACATCCCGGAAGACGATCCCGGACAGCGTCACCACCGTGGCGTCTATCATCAGGAAAAGATTCCCCGTCTTTAAATGCGGCAGCTTCAGCTTCAGCGCCTTGACGATGATATCCACCCCGCCGCTGGTCGCTCCCGCCCGGAAGATCGACCCGATCGCTATCGCCTGGATGATACCGCCCGCCACTGCTGCCAACAGTATATCATCCGTTGCCGCCCCCACGCCTGATAACATATTGGTAAAAAAGGAAATCAATACCGTAGCGTAGATCGTCGAGAGGGTCAGGCTGATCCCAAACTTCCACACGCCGAAGATCAGGATCGGTATATTGAGCAGAAGGATCAGCGTACCCGTACTCACCGGAATCAGTCTGCTTAAGATAATCGCCACTCCGGTGAGTCCGCCCGGCGCCATGTCATTCGGATCGATGAAAAGACTAAGGGCCACCGCATAGACAAACGTTGCCACTGTTATAATAATATATTTTCTGATCCACTCTGTCTTGCTTTTTTTTGAATTTTTTTTATTTTTCCCCATGAATTACCCCAATTACCTTATACTGTCTGCAGCCGCCGTTCCACCACTTATCCTGCTCCTGCCCGCTTCTCTCCGGATCAGCTTACACCCTGCCTGTAGCATAGCCCGTTCCACGGCACCTGCTTCTGCCCGTTTCTCTCCGGATCAGCCTGCGCCCTGCCTATAGCATAACCCGTTCGCGCTATTTCATGTCTCCGCCGGAGAAACAAATGCGGATCTCGCACGGGCCTGTGCGAACTTCCACACAAGACCCGCAGCTGTCAGATACTTGCCCGGATCAGCTTCGGCTGGTAGCCGTTTTGCTGCAGCGCGGAGATGATCTGATTCTTATGCTCCGTCCCGTAGGCTTCCATGGTAATCCGCAGCTCCACGGCCGCGTTGCGGTTGATGGAGACGAACTGGTTGTGCTCCAGCTTGATGACATTGCCATTCTGCTTCGCGATCACGTCGGCCACTCTGGACAGTTCGCCCGGCTTATCCGGCAATAGCACCGATACCGAGAAGATCCGGTCCCGCAGCACCAGTCCCTGCTGCACCACGGAGGACATGGTGATCACATCCATATTGCCGCCGCTAAGAATCGCCACGATCTTCTTATGCTTCACGTCCAGATGCTTTAAGGCCGCCACCGTCAGCAGTCCCGAATTTTCCACGATCATCTTATGGTTCTCCACCATATCCAGGAACGAAACTACCAGTTCCTCATCCCCCACGGTGATAATATCATCCAGATTTTCCTTCAGATAAGGGAAGATCTCCGTTCCCGGCGTCTTCACCGCCGTGCCGTCCGCGATGGTGTTGACGCTCTTAAGCGTCGTCACCTTGCCGGCGCGCACGGATTCCTGCAGGCAGTTGGCCCCCGCCGGCTCCACACCGATCACCTTGATCTTGGGATTTAACAGCTTGGCCAGGGTCGATACGCCCGTGGCCAGACCGCCGCCGCCCACCGGCACCAGAATATAATCCACTAACGGCAGTTCCTTGATGATCTCCATAGCTATGGTGCCCTGCCCTGTAGCCACATCCAGATCGTCAAAAGGATGCACGAAAGTATACCCATTCTCCTTTGCCAGCTCATATGCCCTGGCGCAGGCTTCATCGTAGGCGTCGCCATGCAGCACCACCTCCGCGCCGTAGCCCTTGGTTCTGTTCACTTTGATCAGCGGCGTGGTGGTGGGCATCACGATCACCGCCTTCACGCCGTAACATTTCGCCGCGTAAGCCACGCCCTGGGCATGGTTCCCGGCAGAAGCCGTGATCAGCCCCTTCTCCCGCTCTTCCTCCGACAACGTGCTGATCTTATAATAGGCGCCCCGCAGCTTGTACGCTCCCGTCAGCTGCATATTCTCCGGCTTCAGATAGACCTTATTCCCGGTCTGCGCGCTGAAATGATCGCTGTAGATCAGTTTCGTCTCCGAAGCTACCTCCCTGACGATCTCATACGCCTCTTCGAACTTATCCAATGACAATTCCTTCATCCTTCCCCTGCTCCTTTCCTTCTCACTAAGTCAACACCCCACGACATTCGCAAGTTATCCTCTTTCAAGTACGCTATCCTGGTCATCTGACGCATTGCCGCGTGCATCAATCCACCGTAAACAGCGCATCCACGAACTGTTCCGCGTCAAACTTCTGCAGATCCTCTATGGTCTCCCCGACGCCGATATATTTCACCGGGATCTGCAGCTGCGACTGGATCGCCACCGCAATGCCGCCCTTGGCCGTGCCGTCCATCTTAGTCAGGATGATTCCCGTCAGGTCCGCCACCTCGCCGAACTCCTTCGCCTGCTGCAGTGCATTCTGACCGGTGGTGGCATCTAACACCACCAGATTCTCCCGGTGGGCATCCGGAAACTCTCTGTCAATGATGCGGTTGATCTTCTTAAGCTCCTCCATCAGGTTCTTCTTATTGTGCAGCCTTCCCGCCGTATCACATAAGAGCACGTCGATATTCCTGGCCTTCGCCGCATTCACCGCATCGAAGACCACACTGGCGGGATCGGAGCCCTCGCTGCCGCCGATCATGTCCACCCCGGCCCGGTTCGCCCACTCACTAAGCTGCTCGCCGGCCGCCGCGCGGAAGGTATCCGCCGCCGCAATCAGCACCCTTCGCCCCTGTCCTTTTAGCTTGCCGGCAAGTTTTCCCACGGTGGTGGTCTTGCCCACGCCGTTGACGCCGATCACCAGCACCACCGACTGCCGTTCCTCGAAGGCATAGGCCGTCTCCTGCACCTGCATCTGCTCCTTGATGTTCCGGATCAGGAATGCCTTACAATCTGCCGGCTCCTTGATATGGTTCTCCTTCACCTGCTCCCGCAGCCGCTCTAAGATCGCCTCGGTGGCCTTCACCCCGATATCGCCCATGATCAGGATCTCTTCCAGTTCCTCATAGAACTCCTCGTCTATACTGGAAAAGCCGCTGAACACGGAATCGATCCCGTGAACGATGTTGTTTCTCGTCTTCGTCAGTCCCTCTTTTAATCTGCCAAAAAAGCTTTTCTTCTCTTCACTCATCAGTCATCCAATTCCTTATCGATCAAATTTACGCTTACCAGTGTCGATACACCCTTCTCCTGCATGGTGATCCCATAGAGACGGTCCGCCTTCTCCATCGTGCCCCGTCTGTGGGTGATCACGATGAACTGTGTATTCTTCGTCAGCTTATGCAGATACTTGGCGAATCTCCCCACGTTACTCTCGTCTAACGCCGCCTCGATCTCGTCCAACAGGCAGAACGGCGACGGCTTTAAGTTCTGGATCGCAAACAGCAGGCAGATCGCGGTCAGGGACTTTTCCCCGCCGGACATCTGCATCATATTGACCAGCTTCTTGCCGGGCGGCTGGGCGATGATCCGGATGCCTGCCTCCAGCACGTCCTCATCCTCCATCAGCTCAAGTGACCCTTTTCCGCCGCCGAACAGTTCCTTGAATACCTTGTCGAACTCACGGTTGATCTGGGCGAATTTCTCGTTGAACTGTTTGCGCATGGAACTGTCCAGTTCCTCGATGATCCCCTGCAGCGTCTTCTCCGCCTCCACCAGATCGTCATGCTGGGTCTTTAAGAAGGTATAGCGCTCCATCAGGTTCCTGTAATCCTCGATGGCATTGACGTTCACATCCCCCAGCTTGCGGATGGCGTCTTTTAATGCCGTGATCTCCTTCTTCATGGCGGGCAGATCATTCATCTCCTCATCCTTCATGGATTCCGCGTCGGAGAGAGTGATCTCATACTCGTCCCACATATAGTTGATCTGGGACTCGATGGACTCCTCCATCCGCTCCCGCTGGCTGCTTAGACGGTTCACTTCCTTGTCAAGCGCCATCATCCGCTCGGACAGCTCTTCCCTTGTGGTGAAGAAATTCTTCTGTTTCCCGGAAAGTTCCTCCTTTAACGCGATATCGTCCTTTAGCTTCGTCTCCGCATCCGTCTGTGTGGTGTAGGAGGAGGCGATGGTCTTCTTGATCTCCAGGATACTTGCCTTCTTGCGCTCCACCTCTTCCTTGCCCAGATGCAGCCCTTCCTGTACCTCTTTCAGTTCCGCCTCATGCCGCGAGATCTCGCCTTCCACACGCTCTAAGTTCTGTCTCTGGAAATCCGCGCCCTGGCGCATCTTCTCCACTTCCACATCCCGTTCGGATACCCTGGCCGACTGCTCCGATTCCTCCGCCCGCTTTATCTCCAACTGCTTCTGAAATTCCCCGATCTGCGCCTCCACATTCTTTTCTAACGCCTCGGAGTCCTCCAGTTCTCTCACGTTTTCATCCTTGTTGGCCTGGATCTCCTTGATCTGGCGCTCGATATCCTGCTGCTCGGTCTTCAGCTCGTCGAAGCCCTCGGTGGTCTCGCTCTTCTTCTCCCTGGCCTGCGCCACGCTCATTCTGGCCGTGTTCTGCTCGATGAATTTGCGCTGCAGCTGCCCCTTGATATCCTCGATCTCCAGCCGCAGCTTGTTCCTGTTCCTTTTCGTCTCCTCGATATCATTCAACAGCTTGTCGATATCCACCACGTACTGTTTTACTTTCTTACTCAGTTCCTCCATCTCCCGGCGTCTGCCCAACAGGTTGGAATTGTTCTTGAAAGCGCCGCCGCTGATGGCACCGCCGGGCACCAACAGTTCTCCCTCCAGGGTGACCATGCGGATGCCGTAATCGAACTTTCTGGCAATCTTCACGGCGTTGTCCACGTTGTCCACCACTACGATGCGCCCTAACATCGCCTTGGCCACGTTGCGGTATTTCTTCTCCACCTTTACCAGCTCGTCCGCCATGCCGATCACGCCTTTTTCCTTCAATGCATCCGGATTCTTAAATTCCTGCGGATGGGTGATGCTGGTGAGGGGCAGGAAGGTGGCGCGGCCCGCCCGGGCCTTTTTCAGATAACCGATCATGCGCTTGGCGGTCTCTTCGTCCTCCGTGACGATGTTCTGGATGTTTCCGCCTAAAGCCGTCTCGATGGCCGTCTCATACTTGGCTTCCGCCTGGATGATATCCGCCACCACGCCGATGATCCCTTTCTCCTGGCTCTTACGCTCCATCACGGCCTTGACGCTGCCGCCGTAGCCCTCGTAGCGCTCCGTCAGATTGGCCAGCGCTTCCAGCTTGGACTTCTGCTGGTGATAGAGTACCTGGGTATCCCGCAGCTTCTGGTCCCGCTCCGCCAGTTCTTCCCGGAAAAGCGCAAGCCGCTCCTCCATCGTCTCCTGCCGGTCTCCCAGCTCCCTGATGGCAGTCCCCACGGCCTCAAACTCTTCTTCCAGCTTCTTGATCGTCTCCGTCTGCTCCGCCTCGTCGGATTTGGCGCGCAGCAGCCTGGAATTCAATTCCGCTCTGCGGATGTGGATCTGTTCCAGCATGGTATCGTAGCGTCCCATTCTGGATTTGATGGTGGCACGGTTGTTCAACGCCTCTATGATCGTATTCTTCCCACTTTCGATGTGGTCATTCAGTTCCGTGATCCGGCTCTGGGTCTCCTCCAACAGCTGCCTGGCCTCCGTCCGGGCCGTCTCTAACTGTCTGAGCTTTTCGTCCGTCTGCTCCTTGTCCGCAAGGATGCCGTCCTTCTCTTTCCTGCGCGTCCCGATCTGCTCGCTGATGCTGCGGATCCGGCTTTGCAGATGTTCCTCGTTGCCTTCTGCCGAGTGGATCTGTTCCTTCAAGACGTTGATCTCGCCCTCTAACTTGGATCGCATCACGCCGGTATCCGTCAGCGTCGCCCGGGCCGTCTCGATCGCCTGGTCCAGCTCTTCGATCCGGCCTACGATCTGCTCGTATTCTTCCTTGATATTTTCGTACTGCTTCGTAGTCTCGGCAAGATCTCCGCCGGCAATGGACAGCTTACCATCCGTCTCCGACAGCTGCTGCCGTACCCGCACATTTTCCAACAGGAAGACATTCACGTCCAGGGTCTTAAGTTCTTCTTTCTTCTTTAAGTAGACCCTAGCCTTCTCGGACTGCTTCTCCAGGGGGCCGGTCTGTTTCTCGAGCTCCGCCAGGATATCGTTGACCCGGACCAGATTCTGCTTCTCGTCCTCCAACTTCTTCTGAGCCGCATATTTCCTGCGCTTGAACTTGACGATCCCGGCGGCCTCATCGAAGAGCTCACGCCGCTCCTCCGGCTTGCCGCTTAAGATCTTCTCGATCTGTCCCTGCCCGATGATGGAGTATCCTTCCTTGCCGATACCGGTATCGTAGAAAAGTTCGTTGACGTCCTTCAGACGGCAGATCGAACCGTTGATCATATATTCGCTCTCGCCGGACCGGTACAGCCTTCTGGACACCGTCACTTCATCGTAATCGATGGCCAGCTGGTGATCCGTGTTGTCCAGCGTAATCGCCACATAGGCATATCCCAGGGGCTTACGCATCTCCGTTCCGGAGAAGATCACGTCCTGCATGGAAGAGCCGCGAAGCTGCTTGATGCGCTGTTCCCCCAGCACCCACCTGACGGCGTCCGCCACGTTGCTCTTCCCGGAACCGTTAGGTCCCACGATACCGGTGATTCCGTTATGGAACTTGAAATTTATCTTATTGGCAAAGGATTTGAATCCATGCACCTCAATGCTTTTTAAATACATACGTACCTCAATCTGTCTTCTTACTGTCCCTGTATCTTACGATTTGCGGTGCCGTGGTCCCTCCTGTGCGGACACCCTTCTGCGCCGCAGGAGCGCTTCATAGGCTGCGTGCTGCTCCGCCGCTTTCTTGGAATGGCCCATGCCGCAGCCTGCCTTCCTGTCTCCCACCATCACTTCCACCACAAAATTCTTGTCGTGTTCCGGACCTTCTTCCCGGACAAGCTCATAACGGATGCCGCCGCTGTTCTCCTTCTGGATCTCTTCCTGCAGGATGGTCTTCGCATCATAGAACAGCTGCTTGTGCTCTAAGTCCGACAGGATAAACCGGACAATGTACGACCGCGCATCCTCGATGCCGCTGTCCAGATAGACGGCGCCGATCACGGCCTCCATCACATCTGATATGATGGAATCCCGCTTCCGCCCGCCGGTCAGCTCTTCTCCCCGGCCAAGCAGGATGAACTGCTCCAGTCCGATCTGTCTCGCGCAGAAAGCCAGCGCCGGCTCGCAGACGATGGAAGAGCGGAACTTCGTCAATTCCCCTTCCGACATCTGCGGATGCTCTCTGAAGATAAAATCACTGCTCACCAGTTCTAACACCGCGTCGCCGAGAAACTCCAGACGCTCATAATCCGGAAATCTGTTGATCTTCTGCTCATTGGAATAGGAACTGTGTGTCAGTGCCTGCCGCAGCAGTTTCTTATCCTGAAAGCGATATCCTATTTTCTGTTCCAACTGCGCAAGCCTGTCCGCCAACATATAATCCCTCCCGCATTTAAAAAGCCCTTTCATGATAAAAGGGCTTCCCGCTTTACACTGTTACCGCTAGATACAATTTTTGATCAACAGAACGGCTTCCCCCACCGTCGAGATCTCCTTTATCGCCTCGGGCGGGATCTCGATCTCAAATGCCTCCTCGATCTTCATCACGATCTGGTAGACATCCAGAGAATCCGCTCCCAGGTCCTCCATAAAAGTCGTTTCTTCCGTAACCTCGTTAGGGTCCACATTCAATATATCCGCGATTGCTTCTTTTAACTTCTCAAACTCCATCCTGACAGTTTACCCCTTTCGCCTTCTCGTTTGTCTCTTATACAAAGTGCCGGATCAATCCGCCGCTCCGTATACCGGGATGCGCTCTGCGCCCCAGCCACCTTACTGCTCCCCTGACACGATACCGTCGGTCTGGAGCATCTGTCTGATCTTCTCGCTGATCCGCTGCTCGGTAAAGGTGATACACTGTAATATGGAATTCTTGATCTCTATGGATTTGGAACTGCCATGGGTCTTGACCACCAGACCCTTTAAGCCCAGCATCGGCGCGCCGCCGTACTGCTCTAAGTCAAAAGCCTTAAGCGTCTGCTTCAGGGCCGGTTTCACAAGGAGCGCTCCGATCTTGCTGCGCAGGCTGGTCATCATCCCTTCCTTCACCTTGGAGATCAGCGTGGCGCCCACGCCCTCATAGGTCTTGAGGATCACATTCCCCGTAAAAGCCTCGCACACCACCACGTCCGCCGCGCCTGCCGGAATATCCCTGGCCTCCACGCTGCCGATAAAATTGATATCCGGACAGTTCTTCAGAAGCGGGAACGTCTCCTTGACAAGCGCATTCCCCTTCTCTTCCTCCGCACCGATATTGACGATCCCCACCTTCGGGTTCCTGATCCCCATCACGTTCTCCATATAGACGGAACCCATCTTGGCAAACTGTACCAGGTGGGATGGTCTGGCATCCACGTTGGCGCCGCAGTCGATCAACAGGGAACAGCCCGTAGCCGTCGGGATTAACGGCGCTAAAGGCGGTCTCTCCACGCCCTTGATCCGGCCCACGATCACCTGTCCGCCCACCAGCGTAGCGCCCGTGCTGCCTGCCGATACGTAAGCATCGCAGGTGCCGTCCCTGACCAGATTAAGTGCCTTCACCAGCGAGGAATCCTTCTTCTTACGGATCGCCATCACAGGCGGCTCCGCCGTCTCTATGATCTCGGAAGCAGGCACGATCTCGATCTGCTCCTTCGGGTATGTATAGCCGGACAGTTCCTTCTCCACCGCCTCTTTCACGCCGACCAGATAAACCTTGACCTTGCTGCTCTCGTTGACGGCCTCCACCGCCCCCTTCACGATCTCCCGCGGGGCATTGTCTCCGCCCATCGCATCCACCGCGACCTTAATATATTCGCTCATAACCACACCTCATATCAGCTTCTGCCTGTCTATTCCTTAATCTCATCAATGTCCGTAAGCGTGACCCCCGCCACATTGAGAAAACTCTTTAAATACAAATATTCCTTCTTTAAACTGGCATATGTCTCTTCCGCGTGTTCTTTCCGGGCAATCAGCATATGCCGCTGGATCTTGATAAAGTCTTCCATAGCCTTCTGTGTAATTTCCAAATTGGTATTCGGCATTCTATCACCTCCTGTAGAAAACAAAACCACCAAGATATCCTCAGTATACCATATGCCAAAACCAAAGTCTATGATAAAAGAATCCGCGTAAATAAAGAAATCAAGGAATCATATGTGCTACAATCCCTTGATCTCTCTCATATCACCCGCATTAATCAACCGCGATAATTTCTTTTTTGTTGTATGTGCCGCACTTCTTACATACTCTGTGGGGTACCATGAGCGCACCGCACTTACTGCACTTCACCAATGTAGGGGCAGTCATTTTCCAGTTTGCTCTTCTCCTGTCTCTTCTCCCTTTGGAAGATTTGTTCTTAGGACAGATTGACATCGTCTCACACCTCCTTACTCCCGTTAAAGATATCTTTTATTACTGCCATCCTGGGATCAGGAACAAACGTGTCACAATCACATGTTCCCGTATTCAGATCCTGTCCGCACTGGCGGCATATACCGCGGCAGTCCGGCCTGCACAGAATCTTCATAGGCCAGTTGATCACAATTTCATTGCAGAGCAGTTCTTC
>CANOCU010000050.1 GCA_947564645.1 uncultured Lachnospiraceae bacterium | reverse complement strand
ACTGTAAGCTGTATGCAATTGAAAAGATGCATACCTAAAAAATTAAATTGCTGTGTTTAGAAAGGAAATACAGTCAAAAACAGTGGACGCGGTATAAGATCTCCCACGCCCCGGATCCGCAGTGAGCCTCCCTATGTCCTTCTCTCTCCTCGAAAATAAGGTCTTTCGCGACCACATCCTTGGCGTTTTCTTCAAGACGGATCGTTGCTGTCGTATTATGCGGGACCGTAACGGATAATTTCCTTATATCCTCACGCTCTCCCTTCTCCCAGGATACCCGGACCGTTCCATAGATGCTCTCATAGGATCCTTTGGCATATGCCAGCCTTTGCCCCGTCTGCGGACTGATGATCACATGATGATAACCGGGATCGGCTTCGTCGATTTCAATCCCCAGCACGACACGGTAAATCCATTCGCCTACGGCTCCGTACGCATAATGATTAAAAGAATTCATATCAGGACTCCACATGGTTCCATCCGGCTTTTGCCCGTCCCAATGTTCCCAAACCGTGGTTGCTCCCATTTTTACCTGATAAAGCCAGGAGGGAAAGTCTTCCTGCAGCAGCAAATCGTAAGCTTGCTCCACGTACCCGTTCTGACTGAGGGCATGGCAGAAATAAGGCGTTCCTACAAAGCCTGTCACAAGATGCCCTCCTTCCTTTTCCAGGAGACGTAAAAGCCTGTCTGCCACATTCTTGCGGAATCGTTCCGGCGCCAGACGAAAGTACAGAGCTATAATATGCGCCGTCTGGGTCTGTACCGTCATCGTTCCGTCTTCCCGGAAAAAAGTACTCCTAAATTTCTCCACGATCCTCTCATACAGTCTGCCGTACTCCTGCGCATCCTCTTCTCTGCCCAGAACGTCCGCAATCTTTGCAAAGAGTCCCGTAGAATAGGCGTAATAAGCCGTGCAGGTAAGATCGTTCGGCGTCGCTCCGAAATAGCTGCCTTCCTCTGCATCCAATGCGACCCAGTCTCCAAACTGCAGCCTGTAATTCCAGATATCATCCTCGGCGTGATCCTGCATGAAGGTAATCCACCTCTTCATACTGTCATACTGCTCTTCCAGAATCTGCCGGTCTCCATAGACCAGATAAAGCGTCCAGGGAATGATCACGGCTGCATCCGCCCATGCCGCCGCCGAGTGCGCTCCCTGGGACAACAGCCAGTCATCCTTCTCCTTTCCGCTGACGATGTCCGGTACCACATGGGGAACACCGCCCTCCTTCGTCTGGTCCGCAGCCACATCTTTCAGCCACTTGCCAAAGAACGAATAAGTATTCATCAGATAACAGGCCGTCCGGCAGAAGATCTGTGCATCCCCTGTCCATCCCATTCTTTCATCTCTCTGCGGACAGTCTGTGGGAATATCTACGAAATTTCCTTTAAGCCCCCACAGGATGTTATGCTGCAGCTGATTGAGCAGCGGATCCGAGCATGTGAAAGTACCCGTCTGCTCCATATGGGAGTATAAGACGTATGCCGTAAAGTCTTCCTTCCTCACCTCCTGTGGAAACGCCACTACCTGCACATAACGAAACCCCATAAAGGTAAAATGCGGATGATACTCTTCTGTGCTGCCGCCTCTGCATGTATAATGAATCTCCTGTTTTGCAGTCCGCAGATTCGCCGTATATACGTTGCCCTCCGCGTCCAGAACTTCAAAACATTTCATGGATACTTTCTCTCCCCGGCCGGCCCGGACACGAAAATGAACCCATCCGGTCAGATTCTGCCCGAAATCGACCACCGTCTCTCCTCTTGGCGTAATAAATACCCGTTCTGCCGCGATCTGTTCCATAATCCGCACTCTGCCGCCCGGCTGCGCCGTCAGCGCTTCCGGCAAAAAATCGACCGTCTCCACCCCATGCCACGACGTCTCGCCGGCCCTGCTGCCCGGCAGACCGTTCTCCTGCTTCCCTGCTGCTGTGCACCAGTCTTCTGTCTCCAGACCCGCATCATAGACTTCACCGTCATAGATCTCCGAGAAGAGCACCGGCCCTGCAGTTCCTTCCCAACTGCAATCCGTAACGAAAGTTTCCTCTCTGCCATCCCGATAGCGCACTGTCATCTGCATGCACAGTACTGTCCGCGTACCGTAATTATTTCGCAGATGCAGGAAGCCCATTTTGCCCTTATACCATCCTGCACCCAGCATGGCTCCCAGGACATTGTCACCCTCCTGCAGCAGATCCGTCACCTCATATGTTTGATAGCACAGATGCTTATGATAGGACGTCCACCCCGGTGTCAGTTCATCCTCCCCGACCCGTTTTCCGTTAATATAAAACTGATACAGCCCCAGAGCCGTGACACATACATAAGCGGCATCGATCCGCCCTTTGATCGCGATCTGTTTCCGCAGGCAGGTACTCCCCGAATCATCCTTGTCCGACTCTTTCTCCGCAGTGATAAATTCCGCTTTCCACTGATCCGTCTTCAGAATACCTGTAACAAAAGTTGCCGTGTCACTGTATGGGCTTTCCTCTGTTTCGGTCCTGACACGCACCCGCACATAATACCTGGTACAGGATTCCGGCTGCTTCCCCCTCACTGCGCTGTCCTGTCCAACGCGTACATGCGCAGAACAGGCGCTCTCCACCCATCCGGTGTCATAGAACATCTCCTGAAAATACATATCAGCCGCAAGCTGCAGCTGATATGCCGTCTGTATCACATTACGCCCGTCACTTTGCAGGATCCAGCCAAACTGCGGCATCCCGCCGGTTCCCACCGGTTCCGTCTGATAGTCCATCGTGATTCTTTCAATCTTCAACATCTTTCCTGATCTGCCTCCTTCCCGGTCTGCCGCGTTTACTGCCGGTCTCAATCCATCTTCACCACGGATTTGATCACATCATCTTTATGATTCAGGCTGTATTCGATAGCTTCAATACAATCCTTGAACTCAAATACATGCGAGACGATGCTCTTTAAGGGAATCAGCCCGCCTGCCACCGCCTGTATTGCCTTGGGATACAGATTCCGGTAGCGGTAGACAGAATAAATCGTCCCTTCCATCGCATTCAGGGTCGCGATATCCAACTCCAGAACCGGCTCCGGCGATACGCCCACCAGAGTTACCTTACCTGCCCGTTTGATCAGGCGGCAGGTCTGCAGGGTCGTGATGCGGTTACCGGCACATTCATATACCTGATCCACACCTCTGTCAGGCAGCGTTTTCACGAATTCCTCTATGCTCTCCTCCTTCGCGCTGTTAAAGGTACGCAGAGCCCCCACTTCCTTCGCCTTCTCAAGCCTTTTCTCCAACACATCCGACACATAAATCTCCGTGATCCCTCTTGCCCGCAGCGCCATCACCGTACACAAACCGATGCAGCCGCTTCCGAGCACTACCGCCGATTCTCCTATCCTGGCATTGGACAGTTCCGTCGCATGCATCGCCACGCTTAAGGGTTCCATCAGAGCCCCTTCCATGGTATCCACATTCTCCGGCAGCTTGAAGCACATATTGGCATCATGCACACAGTATTCCGAGAAAACGCCTTCCTTCTCTCCCGGGATCGCCATAAATCTCACATGCTTACACAGATTGTAGTGCCCTTCCAGACATTCCCGGCATTTACCGCAGCCCACACCCGGCTCTAATGCCACCCGGTCACCGATCCGAAATCCCTCTACGCCTTCGCCGATGCCTGTCACCACGCCGCCCGGCTCATGCCCGAGCGCCAGCGGTCCGTTTAATTCCCAGTTGGCCAGACGCCCCTCCTGGTAGAAATGCAGATCGGATCCGCACACGCCCACATATTCCAATTTGATCTGCAGCTCTCCCCTGCCGGGCTCCGTAATCTTTCTCTCGCACCACGCAAGCTGCTGTTTTCCCGTCAGTACACATACCTTCATTGTTCCGTTCATACTTGCACCTCCATCTTTGCCTTAACGGCTTTTCTCTTCTAATTCTTTAACCATTGTCAACACAAGGATATTCCAGTTGATAAAGCCTCCGTTCATAACCGGTTCCCCTGTAAAAGGATCATAATACTCATGCAGACAACCTGTCTTTTCCAGATCCTTGCCAAGCAGCTTCAACGTATTCCGGCAGATCTCCTCCGCCTCTTCTGTGTACCCGTAATCAAGCAGGCCCCGGAACACCACGTAGTTAGCGACGATCCAGATCGGCCCCAGCCAGTTGGAAGGATTGTTTGTCGCCTCCAGATTAAACATTTTCTCATCCTTAGCCAGCGTAACAATCCCATACCCGGAATGGAAAGTGTCCGGATCTCTGTAATGTCCTGCCAGCGCCTCTGCCTGCCCGGCGGTGGCAAACCCGGCCCACATGGGAATAAAGGCCGACCATACGCGGATCTTGATCGGCAGCGTCTTCCAGAATACCCCCAATCCCTGATGGAACCAGTCAAATTTCCTCGTTCTGATATCCACGTCCACCGAATAGTAGATCTTATCCCGTCTGTCCCAGCATTCCTCCTGTATCGCATCAATCAGTTCTTTGCGCCAGTCCGCGTAGAGGGATGCTTCCTGTCCGCACGCTTTGAGCAGTTTCTCCATACATGCAAGCTCATGTACCATAAAACCGTTCAGATAGATATTGGCCGTAGAAAATTTCGGCCTGCCGAAACTGGCCGGATCATTGTCCATGCCGATCATGATATCGTCGCACCATACATAGAGTCCCTTATCCTCCATGAAATAAGTATCGCGATAATATTGCAGATAAAGCTTCAACCTGTCGATCCGGTCTTCTATCCAACGATACTCCTTGCAATACTCGCTGATCAGGACGATCTGCGCACACAAAAAAGGCTTGTGCATATTCATCAGTACCCCTTCCTTGTGTTTCATGTTCAGATACGGTTCCGGCCAGTCCGCCACCTCGATCATCATCGGTATATAACCGTCTTCCAACTGATGATCCAGGAAATTCATGACATTTCCCCTGGCATGTTCCAGAATCTTATCCTGCGTCTTTTGCGGAAAACTGTCCATCATGCCAAGCAGTCCATACACAGACCAGTAAGTATCCCAATCCCAGACGTTCCCGTCGTATACAGAACCGGGATCGATAAAGGGATATCTGATAAAATCATGCGGTTCTTTTATGAGCGTATGTACGTTCTGTTCCACATACTCCCTGATCAGTTTTTCATAAAATGATAATCTTTCCTCCATCTGTCAACACTTCCTTTCCATGCAATCTGCCCGCTTTCTCACGGACTTTGCCACAAACGCACAGCCCTGTCCAGGCAGTTACCGTATCTATCCTTTCGTTGCACCGGCCGTCATTCCCTCTATTACCTTTTTATTCAGGAACAGATACATGATTAGCATCGGAATGACACAGATCGAGACCGAAGCGAAGATTGCACCCCAGTTCTTGGTGCCGAATTCATCCGTAAAATATAATAGGCCTGTCTGCACGGTCTTTAAGCTTTTGCTGCTTACAAATGTCATGGCCGCCATCAGATCGTTCCACTTAAAGAAAAACTGGATCACAAGATTCGTTATGATCGCATTCTTGATCAGCGGTATCACAATCCTCAACAAAAGTCCATGGGTGCCGCATCCGTCGATCACGGCAGCGTCAAGAATCTCATCCGGTATGGATTTCATATAGCCGCTGGTCAGGAAGACGGAGAAGGAAATCGATGTCGCCACATAGATCAGGATCAGACATGCTCTCGTGTTGATCAGATGGATCTTCGTAAAGATCTGAAACAGCGGAATCATCGCCGTCGTAAACGGAACCATGATGCCGAACGCAACATACTGATCCACGACCTTCTTCCATTTCCAATCCATTTTCACCAGTGCGAAGGAGATCGTCACAGAAAACAATACGATAAATACCAGCGAAACGCACGTATTGATCAGACTGTTCCGGAAAAAAACGGACATGTTCCCCTCGTTCCACGCATCTATATAATTCTGAAAGTAGAATCCCTCGTTTAAGGCATAAGCCGGTTTGGTGACAAACTCGGATGCGGTCTTCAGAGAAGCCGTGATCATCCAGAACAGCGGATAAATATCGATCATCACAATGGCCAGTATGATCAGTGTCTTTACTGCACCGGTAGTCTTCTTTTTTATTTTTAACTGTTGATTTCTATCCATAGTGAAAACCTTACTCCTTTCTCGGCATACGTATTTTCTCTCTTACCTCGTAATATCCTTATCCAGTTTTCTGATAAAGAAGGAACCGATCACACACAGCGCAAAGACAACAAGCGCGATCACGCTGGCATACCCTACCTTGGAATAAGTAAATGCGATGGTGTACATATACAGAGACAGGGACTTCGTCGCACCGCTAGGTCCGCCGTTCGTCAGTGTAAGCGCCGACTCAAACATCTTAACGGTGCCGGTAAAGCTAAATACCAGACACACCACCATAATGGGCCGGATCAGAGGAAGCAGGATATACCGCAGCAGCTGAAACGCCCTGGCTCCGTCAATACGCGCCGCCTCTACGATATCGGAAGAGACATCCAGAAGCGCCCCATAGAAAATGATCGCGTAGAAACCGATAGACGTCCAGATATCCATGGCACAAAGAGAGCCAAAAGCCGTCTTCGCCTGTCCAAGCCAGGGTTGTACCAGATTCTCCAGACCAACGCCCGCCAGAATACTGTTCAGCAGACCATAGTGCGGCTGTATCTCATAAATCTTCGTAAAGAGCTGCGCCACCGCAACGATCGGCAGCACGACCGGGAAAAATACGATCGTCCTCACGAATGATTTAAATCGCTTCAACCAGAAATGGAACATCAACGCCATGGCAAGTCCCAGTATGATCTGTCCCGCCATTACCACCAGAATATATTTACAGTTAACAAGCAGCGATTTCATAAAGTTTTTATCCGAGAACAGTCTTAGATAATTGTCCGGTCCGCAGAAATTCCATTTGATGCCGGGCGATCCGTCATACAGGGTATAATAAAAGGACCAGACCACCGGAGCGATTAAGAAGCAGGTATAAAGGATCAGTCCGGGTAACACATATACTGCAATTGCTTTCTTATTTCCCAATACTTTATTCAATACTGTAACCTCCCATCAACAAAAGTAACGCCACTTCACGGACTCGTAGATCCGGAACAACTTCCATACCGTAAAAAGGGCAGTGCGGGATATCACCTCCTGCACTGCCCGTGCACACGGCATAAATATTTAGTTTGGCTTCGTTAACTCATAAGTATCCTTCATCTGCTCACAGTACTCTTCTGCGGACATATCCCCGTTCATCAGAGACTGCACATTTTCCTGCACGACCGTAGATAACTCACTTGTCATTAGCGCTTCAAACCAATTACCAGTACCGGTCACCTTATTCATTTCGTCCGCGACCATCTTCGTATAGCCGCCCACATCCTCCGGATATTCGTTTACAGCATATCCCTTCAGCGCTCCGAATTCATTCATGGAATAGTCGCCTACGTGTGTCACAAAGTATTTCAGGAATCCCGCCACGGAATCGTCATAAGATGCCTTGCTTAAGCAAAGGATCGTTCCGCAGTTCATGGGATATTCGGTAACGGTTCCCTTACCGCCTTCTACTGCCGGTACGGAGAAGAATCCGATTCCGTCCTCTCCTGCCGGATTCGTATCGGCATTCAGGGAGGATGTGTACCAGCTGCCGTTGTACAGCATCGCCGCTTCCCCGTTCATCACCATGTCCGCTGCCGTATTCTGATCTACCGTCGTAGCGCCGACACCGAAATAACCGGCCGTATTCATATCCTGTATCATCTGTGCCGCCTGTACGAACCCTTCACTGTCATAAGCCAGCGTTCCTGCCGCTGCCTGCTCCATACAGTCAGCCCCCATCAGGCGGATCGCATACGCGTGAAGCAGTCTGGTCGCCGGCCAGGAATCGCCCGCGCCCGTAGCGATCGGCTGAATACCTGCTGCCAGAAGCTTATCACAGTCTTCCAGCATTTCTTTCCATGTAGCGGGCGCACCATCGATACCTGCCTGCTCAAACAGCGCCTTATTGTACCAGAATCCCTCAATATTCAGTCCCAACGGAAGATCATAGATGCTGTCGGTACCGGTTAAATTGGCAAGATAGGTCTTCGCACCTTCGTCCAGAGAATCATATACGCCAAGATCCGTCAGCGCCTGTGTCACATCCAGCACCAGATCCGCTTCAATCAGCTCCAGTAAGGATGTCCCTGCATCATATGCAAAGAAATCAGGCAGATCATCGGAAGCCGCCAAAGTTGTCACCTTGGTCTTTAAGTTATCAGAATCAACATACTCATATTCCCATGTAAAGTCAGGATTCTCTTCCGCCTGATACTGCTGCAGCATTGCCATGATAATACTGCCGTTCGCCGTAGACTCCGCATCGTCCTCCGGCCACATGGACAGAATCTTGATCGTTCTTGTCTCTGCCGGTGCGGCGGGTTCCTCTCCTGCTTCTTCCTGCGCCGTATCGTCTGTCTCCTCTGCCTCCGGCTCCACTTCTGTCTGTGATGCCGCCTCTGTTGCCGCACTGTCACTTTCCTGCGTGCTGCCGGCATCATTTCCGCCACAGCCTGCAAGCAGGGAAGCAGTCATAGCCGTTGATAAGATCATCGCTGCTATCTTCTTTTTCATACAGTCCTCCATTTCTGCGCCGTTTCCCGCGCATAACGTCAGTTATTATTTGATTTCCGAAAATCTACTTCTATTTTACAGTTAGCAGTATGAAAAAGTAAGCGACCAATTTTTTGTAATTTGTCAGAATTTTTTTGATTGCCGGCTACATGATATTTTTCTCATAGAATTCTTTTTCCCTGTAAGGTATCCGTATGCTGACCGTCGTTCCCTTCCCTGTCTCGCTGCTGATCTCAACCCCATAGTCCGGGCCGTAGATCAGGTCGATCCGCTCCCTCACATTGCGGATCCCGTATCCTGCCTCCAGAGACTGATCCTTCACTTCAAATCCGACTCCGTCATCATAAACCCCAAAGATCAGATCGTCCGCCCGCCTGCTGCCGGTGACATAGACCAAGCCTCCCTCCACCTTCGGTTCAAGCCCATGCAGAACGGCATTCTCCACAAACGGCTGCAGAACAAAGGACATCATACAGGCATCATAGATTTCTTCTTCCACCTCAAATCTGACACGGACGCGATCTCCGAAACGATAGCCGATGATCTTCATATATTTTTCCACGTAGGACAGCTCTTCCTGTACAGTGGCATATCCCTTCCCGCCTTTCAGGGAAAGCTTGAACAGATCCGACAGGGTGAGCACCATCTGTCCGATATCTTCCGTCTGATAGCGCAGGGCCAGTACATAGATCGAATCCAGTGTATTGTACAGATAATGCGGATTGATCTGTCCCTGCAGCAGCAGAAGCTGCGCCTTCCTCTGGCTCAACTCCGTCTGCACGATCTTTTTCTCCAGATAGACCTTCTCGTCCAGCGTCTTCTTCAAGGTCTGTCCGATCATCCCGATCTCAGAGTGATCAAACTGCGTCGTGATCTGCGGACTTCCCTGATTGATCTCCTCCACCACTGCTTCCAGATTCTTGAGCGGTTTGTAGATACTGTTGGAAATAAGAGCTGACATCAAAACCACTGCCAGTATGACGATCAGCAAAAGCATCGCAATATAATTCTTTATGTAGGCATCCTCTTCATACAGTTCATCATGCCGCACACCTGTCACGATCTTCCACCCGGTAATGTCATTTTGCTGTTCCAGAAAGAGATATTGCTGCTCCTGCCCGTCTGTCTTCTGTGCAAGATAAGCCTGGTAGTATTCCTCCGCGCCTTCCACAGGTCCCAATGAAATGACACGATTATCGTCCGCATCCACAAAGAAGATCACGTTTTTCAGATCCATTTCCCTGTAATACTTGTTCAGGAAATTCTTACGTACCGTCAGCACCACGAATGCCACCTTCCGGTATGACTGGCGACTGTCATTTACCTTTTTGATGATCGAGAAGCATTCGTCATTCTCCTCATTCAGAACATCTCCGTTCCAGAAGAGTTCCTTTCCTTTCGTGTCTTCCGCTGCCTGATACCATTTACTCTCCGTATCGACATCCGTACTGTAATATTTCAGATAGGCGCTGTGCCCTCCGCCACCTTTCTTATACATATAATACCTGTTGAAGTTATCGAAAAGATACAGTCCGTCCATCTCTGCTTCCTGCGCAAACATGGGCTGCACATTGGCCGTCAGAACCGCATTCCCGTAGGAGCCATAATATTTACCGTCCGAATCCGCCGGTTTGCCTGTGAACTGGTCTAACTGTTCATTGTCCAGAACATAGCTGCGAAGGGAATCGATCAATCCGGACATATTCTTCTCCAACATGATATTCAGCGCCCGCAGATTGTCTTCCGCCATCTTGACATACTGCTGCTGTATATTTTTCCGGGAGATATTGTATACCGTGAACACAGTCAGGGTCACTGCTACGAAGGAAACGCTGATGATCGCCGTGATCATCTGCCATTTCAGTCTGTGTTTTCTCTTCATCCCATCCTCCACTTCTCTGCCGCGCAGACATACCCATTCCATCTGAAACTTTCCGTTTTCATGCCTGCCCTTCCTTCTTTCTGACCGTTCCCTTATATTCATTTGGCGTCATCCCGGTGCTTTTCTTAAAAACATCACAAAAATAGCGATAATTATGATAACCGACCATATCGCTTACTTCCGACACAAGATATCCCTCTGTCAAAAACTCTTTCGCCTTCCCTACACGAAGCTCCGTCAAATAACGAACATAGCTGATCCCCGTCTCCCCCTTAAAGAGCGCACTCAGACAGGCTGCATTCATGCCTGCCTCTTCCGCGATCTGGTACAGACTGATATCTTTATGGTAATTTTCCTCCATATATCTAAGGATCTCCTTGATCGTCCCATGTACTACGCCCCGCTGCTTCATCCGCAGCTTTCTTATAATATCATTGACGATATAGTCCGCATAATCATCCACTTCCTCCTTACTCTGCAGCATGTGCAGGTTTCGGTAAGACGGATAATGATGTGCCCCGCCGTTGTCGGATACGCTCTCATTTGCATAGTCGTAATAGGCTCCCGCCGCATAGGAAACGATCATATACATCTGGCTTTTATAACTTTCCAGAGCAAAAGATTCCCTGTGCAGCTGCTCCTTAACCGCATGATAACATTCCAGTGCCTTCTCACATTCTCCTTCCGTCAGATAATGGATCATCTCATCGCATTGATTGAGCAGATACAGCTTGTCCTGTTTGGTCAGATCGCGCCGGTGCTGCTTTTCCTGCGCAAGGGCAAGTACCGTTTCCAGTTTCTGTCTTGTGATAGGCTTATCGATATAACCGATCACGCCGAGCCCGATCGCCTGTTGGGCGTAAACAAACTCTCTGTAACCACTGATCACGGCCGTCATGATCTCCGGATAGATCTCCCCGCAGTTTTTGATCAGCTCGAGTCCTGACAGCCCAGGCATCCTGATATCCGTAAGTAACAGGTCGATCTCCGGTTTCCCGTCCCTAAGCCGAGCCCACGCTTCCGTACCATTATGCGCCGTCCCTATAATCTCACATTCCACATTTACCGTATCCGTCAGGATACGGATTCCTTCTATAACCAACGGTTCATCGTCTGCAACAAATATCTTCAGCATGTTTATTCCTCCCCTACCCCTATCTTATCCCTTTTTCCTCATAAACGCACCCTATAATTGCAGACGGTTCTATAATTCTTATTTAACTATAATCTTCGTTCCCGCTCTCTCCTTATGATCGCTCTCTGTTCCCCACTTTCCCCATCAACACAAAGATTGCCGAGATCATCGCGCAGCCTCCGACGACCAGCGCCGCATACTGCCCGAATCCCTCCCATTCCTTATGATAAACCCGCTTCACAAACGGCAGCCCCAGCACGATCAGAAGATACCAGAACGCGGGAGCGTACTTTTGCACAGTAAACGTTCTCTTTTCCGGCACCACCCTGTCGGTCCGACAGGATCGGAAGATCTTCCTGTGGATCCGGGATACAGACAGATAGATCAGACACAGACTGGTAAAATAGAGAACCATCCCGATCAGCGTGTGGAGTCTGTCCGGCGTCAGCCATCCGTCCAGCAGATGTCTTTGTTCCAAAATATTCGGCAGATAGACGGAGACCACGATCCGGATACCGTTCACGAAGACGGTAGATCCATAGGCGAATACCAGACTGCATACAAACCACAGATATTTTGCTGCCTTCCCCCTTCTCTCCTCCTTTCCCGCCGCGGGCGGCAGGAAGGAAAAGACCAGCATCAGGAAGGTAAGCAGCATAAACCTGCTCCCGGAGCAGGAAGGCGCGATCAGAAACCGATGAAAGTAATTGACATAGCCCTGATGCGGCAGATATTCGAAATAGATGCCGCCCAGGCTGCGCGCCCACCATGCGGTGGGCGCCAGGATCCAGAGCAGAACGTCACTGTCCTTTGTCCGGCAGAAATAATACAGGATCAAGGCAATCACACCTGCCATCAAACCGACAAGCCAGTAACTTCTCAGATACGGCAGTATCGCCTTTCTCTTTTCCGCCGCTCTTACAGTTTCCTTCATCTCTCCTCACTTCCTCCCTTTTATGCGGTCTCTTTTCCTGATCCATGCGGCAAACAGGATACCTCCGGCCAACATTCCCGCAAGGACAGGGATTCCCGGCTCAGAGCCCCTGCGGTAACCGACAGCCAGATTGGACACTTCGAGCGGAAGCGGAAGCGGCTGGTCCACGTCAGTGCCATCGCCATCAGGATTACGGACGGTATCCAGTACCGCGATAAAGGACGTATAGGGCGTGATCATATGATGATCCAGGCCGATCTGTGTCACTTCCTTCCTGGCTGCAGAATCTTCGCCGCTCCTGCCGTAATCGGTCAGGCGTTCCACCCGTTTTCTGGCCCAGAGGTAGCCCACCGCGTCGTTCTGACCGTTCAGGGCATCCGCCACATCAATGCTCTGCGCATACTCGCCTCCGCCGGTCGTACCGGTGATCTGCACCGTCCCTTTCGGCTCCCCCTTCCACTTGCCAAGCAGTACGATAGGTTTCTCGGCATAGAGCGTGGGCAGGATGGCCGGTTCCACGTCATAGGTCTCAAATCCCTCAAAGGATACTTTGATATCCGTCAGCACCGGGGACTGTATGTATGTGCGGAACCGCTCCGCCGTCTCTGCTGCTTCCTCCTCATCCGTAACGACAAACGGTTCCCCCTGACCGATCGACGCGATCCCCTCGATCAGATAACGGTTTACGGAAGTTCCGATCCCGAAGGAGAAGAAGTCCGCCTTATTCAGATTCTGGTTCACCAGTTCAAAGATCTCCGATTCCCCGGACAGATAGCCGTCGGTTATGACGACGATATTGCGGGACGCATCCCGGGCCGCCGGGATCTGCAGCGCATCCTGCAGTGCGGGCGCAAGTTCCGTGCCGCCTGCTCCCGTCTGTTCCCTGATCAGCTTCAGCGCCTTCTCAATATTATCCTGGGTGGCCGGAACGGAACGTGCCGCCATCTGACTGGAATCTCCGGAAAAAAGCAGCAGATTAAAGGTGTCCGTCTCCCGCAGTCCGGAGACAAGATTCGTGATCAGCTCTTTCGCCGTATCAAGCGGGAAACCGGACATGGAACCGGATACATCCAGCACGAAGATATACTCCCTGGGCGGGATCTCCTTCGTCTCGTACCGCTTCGGCGGCTGGATCATCAACATGAAATAGTTCTCCTTTTCCCCCTGGTCCGTGATCAGGCCCGTGCCGATCTGATCCCCGGTCAGCTTATAGTCCAGAATAAAATCCCGGTTACCCGCATAATCCGCAGCATCTGCCAGGCTGACATGCGCCCTCGTATTCTTCTCCCAGTCGGTATTGATGTCGTGGGAGCTGCTGGAAAGCGAAGAGATCGGCATACCGGCTGATACCGTCACATCAATATGGTACGCATCCTTCGCGGCGACTCCCTCCGCCAGATACGGCGCACCCGCCCATTCGTCCCGGCTGCCCGTATCATCCTTCACAGGACTTACATAGCGGGGACCGACCACGGTCGGATAAACAAATTCATAGATCCCTTCCACAGGGGTCAGCAGTTCCGTATAATGCAGTTCGATCCGCACCTCGTCCCCGGGCATGATATTAGCCACATCCATGGTAAATACATTAGGCCGCTCCTCGGACAGCATGGAAGCGCTTTTCCCCTCGCTCTTTGCCGTCTCAAACTCTTCCTTCGCCTCTTCTTTCTCCTTGATCGTGGCCGTCACGGTCTGATTGCCGATCCGCATCTGCATCCCATGGATCGTCACCTTCGTGGACGCCGGGAACCTATAGCTGGCATTGATTGGTTTCGTTCCCTGGTTCGTATACGTCTGCGCCACATAAATATCGGCGATCATGCCCTCGATCGTGGCCCTCACATCCGTGTTTTTCAGCGGAAAAGAGTCCAGCCCTTCCTCCTCGCTCTCCACATAGAAGTACGGTGACTGCGTCCTGTCCGCATCCTCTTCCTCCGCTTCCTGTGCACATACCGGCGGCAGCTGGCATAGAAATACCAGCAGTACAGTCAATAAACACAACAGTCTTTTTCTTTTCTTCATATTGCACGTCCTTTCTTGTCATCTTTTGCCATACACGCATCCCGTTATGCCAAACGGCAGATTTATCTGACGTCCAGTACATATCCGTGACATCATGGTACGCCGGACAGGCATCAAATCTGTATCAAATCTGCATCATACCGGCATCCTTTTTGCATCAAATCTGCATCATACTTCCCTGTCATCATTGAAACACAATCTTAACGGCCCCTTCCCTGCCGGCGTCGGGCTGAATATGATATAATTGGATTCTAAAAGTTTAAAAATTTCCCGTTTGGCTCAAAATGAAAGAAAGACTTTTAAAAAAAGACAAGAATGGAGGATGTCAATGAGAAAAACAAAGATCGTGTGTACTCTGGGTCCGGCAACGGACAATGAGGAAGTGCTGCGGCAGATGATACTGGCCGGAATGAATGTGGCGCGGTGCAATTTTTCCCATGCAACTTATGAGGAGCATAAGAAACGGATGGAGATGGTCAGGAAGCTGCGCCGGGAACTGGGACAGCCGGTAGCCATCCTCTTAGATACCAAAGGACCGGAAGTGCGTGTCAGAGATTTTAAGGACGGAAGCGCTTTGTTGGAGGAGGGGCAGCTTTTTACCCTCACGGCGGATGACGTGGAGGGTACGAAAGACAAGGTGAGCGTGACCTACAACCGTCTCTATGAGGATCTGGAAGTCGGGATGCGCGTGCTGATCGACGACGGACTGATTGAGATGCAGGTGGAACAGGTTGACCGCACCAATATCGTCTGCCGCGTGTTGAACGGCGGTACCGTCTCCAACCACAAGGGCGTCAACGTGCCGGACGTGGATCTTTCCATGCCTTATATCAGCGAGAAGGACAGAGAAGACATTCTCTTTGGCATCAGCCAGGACGTGGATTTCATCGCCGCCTCTTTTGTCCAGAAGAAGGAAGATATCCTGCAGCTGCGCAGGCTGCTTGAGAAGAACGGCGGATCCGACATTAAGATCATCGCCAAGATCGAGAATGCGCAGGGCGTCAACAATATCGATGATATCATAGAGGCGTCTGACGGCATCATGGTGGCCCGCGGCGACATGGGCGTGGAAATCCCTTATGAGGAAGTGCCCATCATTCAGAAGAAGATTATTAAGAAGGTGTACCGTACCGGCAAGCAGGTGATCACGGCTACCCAGATGCTGGAATCCATGATCAAGAATCCCCGCCCCACCAGAGCGGAGACCACCGATATCGCCAACGCCGTATACGACGGCACCAGCGCCATCATGCTATCCGGGGAAACGGCGGCCGGCGCCTATCCGGTGGAGGCCGTAAAGACCATGGTGCGTATCGCGGAGCGCACGGAACAGGACGTGGATTACCGCAGACGCTTTTATCAGAGCGCCCGGGAGCCGGATACGGACATTACCAATGCCATCTGCCACGCCACCTGCACCACCGCTCTGGATCTGAACGCAAAAGCCATCGTGACCGTCACCAAATCCGGCACATCGGCCAGAATGCTCTCCAAATACCGCCCCGAGAGCGACATCATCAGCTGCGCCACCACGGAAAAGGTATGCCGGCAGCTTTCCTTAAGCTGGGGCGTCACCCCTATCGTCATCAAGGAAGAAAAGGAAGTCTTCAACCTTTTTGACAAAGCCATCCAGGCGGCGGTAAAGAAAAAGCTGCTGCAGGCAGGCGATCTGACCGTCATCACTTCCGGCGTGCCCATCGGTGTATCCGGCACCACGAATATGATGAAGGTGCAGATCGTATAGTATCATAGAACCAGACTTACGACCGGGATCGTCAGAAGCCCCAGTACCGTCGTCAATATGATGCCCTGGGAGATGGTGTCCGTATCCAGGCGCAGCTGCTTCGACAGCATCAGCGGCAGGTTCCCGGCCGGAACCGCAAGCATCAGCGCCGTCGTCTGCAGCAACAGCTGATTCTGTAAAAAGGGCCGCAACAGCAACACGCAGCCAACAGGCAGCAGGATCTGGCGCAGCAGCACAAAGCCGTAAAGCTTCGGATGGCAGAAAATGTCCCGAAGCGCCATCTGCGCCACGGAGACACCCAGCACCAACATGGAAAACAGGGTAGTCGTCTGCCCGATATAGTCTAACGTCGAAGACAGGATGACCGGCGCCGGAAGATCGGCCAGATAGATGAGGATCGTTGCCGTCGCCGAGACCGTCCCGGCGTTGATCAGCTTCTTAAAGCGAGGACCTTCCGGCTGTCCCGCCGTCAGATCTTCCTTAGAAGGTGCCTGTTTCGCCGCCGCCCGCTGTAAAAGCGAGATGCCGAAAGTATAGAACAGGAAATTAAAGAGCAGATTATAGATCGACACAAAGATCAGGCACTCCGTTCCCAGCACGGCCGAGGCAAGCGGTATTCCGATAAATCCGACATTGCCGAAGATGGTGAGCATCTGATAAGCGTAGTGGAGCCGATCCGGCACCCGCAGGATACGCGGAATCAGAAAGCTGACCAGGATCAGCCCTGCATAGATGATAATATCCATCACAAGCGCCATCCCCAGCTCGCGAAGAGACATCCGCGGCCCATCCTGCAGAGCACTGCAGATCAAAAGCGCCGGATTCGTCAGATTAATGATCAGTCCCGACATCTGTGTGGCCGTCATTTCCGACAGCATTTCCTTCTTATATAGAAGCATACCGATACCGATCAGAATAAAGATGATGATCATCTGCTGTATGACCACTGTGATACTCATGAACTTTTCCCCGCCCTCTTCGTAATATCTTTCCGCCCTGCGGCTGCGATCCTGCAGGTGGAAATCTTATTACAGTAATATAGCAGAGATTCTTCCGTCACGCAATCCTGTTTTCCTGACATACTCACTCAGGACATTCTATGCCGGTACTCCCCTGACGCTCATAATAATCCTTTACGGCTGCCTGAATCGCCTCCTCCGCCAGCACGGAACAGTGCAGTTTGTTGAGCGGCAGGCCGTCTAACGCCTCAGTGACAGCCTTATTCGTCAGATGCAAGGCCTGTTCAAGCGGTTTGCCCTTAATGAGTTCCGTCGCCATCGAACTGGACGCAATGGCGGAACCACAGCCAAAAGTCTCAAACTTCGCATCACTCACGATATTATCCGTGATTTTGAGATAGATTCTCATGATATCTCCGCAGGCAGCATTTCCCACTTCACCTACGCCGTCCGCATCCTCGATCACACCCACATTCCTGGGATTTCGAAAATGATCCATTACGTTCTCACTATAAAGCGCCATAAACAACCTCCTCAAAACAAAAGTACGCATCCGGTTTTCTATCATAGGATGCACTTCCTATGATAGAACAAATGCTTTCTTTCCTCCAAGCGTATCTCTCCATAACGGTGACATATTCCGGAGATAAGCCACAGTCTCCGGCACGACTTTCAAGATCCTCTCCACATCATCCTCCGTATTCTCCTCACCAAGAGACAGCCGCAGAGAGCCGTGTGCCACCTCATGAGACCTCCCGATCGCCAGAAGAACATGACTGGGACTCAGCGAACCCGAAGTACACGCCGAACCGGAAGATGCACAGATACCCTGCTCGTCCAGCAAAAGCAGCAGACTTTCTCCCTCAATCCCCTCAAAACAAAAGCTAACGTTCCCGGGGAGACGGTTCGTTGGTAAACCGTTAAGCGCTGCGTGAGGAATCTGAGAAAGTCCCTTTATAAGATTGTCCCGCAACACAGAAATCCGGGCCGCATTCTCCGCCATATGGGCACAGGACTCTTCCAGAGCCACTGCCATTCCCACGATCGCCGGTATATTTTCCGTACCGGCCCTCCTTCCCATCTCCTGCGCACCGCCCTCAATGAGACTTGTCAACGGTATCCCCTGACGCGTGTAGAGTACACCGACTCCCTTAGGACCATGAAACTTGTGAGCGGAAAGAGACAGCATGTCAATTTTCTGTTTCTTTACATCAATGGGAATATGCCCTGCCGCCTGTACCGCATCCGTATGGAAGATGACACCCCGCTCCCGGCAGACCGTACCAATCTGTGCAACAGGCAGGATTGAACCGATCTCATTGTTTGCATACATGGCAGTAACCAGAATCGTATCCTCCCGGATAGCCTCTGCCACTTGTCTGGCAGTAACGGTTCCAAACTCTCCGACGGGCAAAAGTTCTACCTCAAACCCATACTCCTCCAGTTTTTGAAGTGTGTGCAGAACCGCATGGTGTTCAAAAGCGGTAGAAATGATATGCCTTTTTCCTTTCCGTGCTCCCGACAGCGCAGCAGAATAGATAGCCTGATTGTCCGACTCGCTGCCTCCGGAAGTAAAAGTTATTTCCTTAGGAGCCGCGCCGATGCTTACTGCGATCCGCTCCCTGGCATCCTGCAAAACCTCCGCCGCTCTCTGTCCTGCCGCATACAGACTGGAAGGATTTCCCCATGTTTCTTCCATACAGTTCAACATGGCGCTGATGGCTGCCGGACTCATCTTTGTAGTAGCCGCATTATCCACATAGATCATAATTAGACCCTTTCTGTACTTTTTGGCACAATTATATTCCTATATTCCTAGTATGTCAATAGGAAATTATGATATTGAAATCCCATTTACCCAATGGTATAATAGGAAAATAGAATATTGAAAGGAGTTAAATTCCTATGATGATCTCCACAAAAAGCAGATATGCCCTGCGGTTCTTGATCGATATTGCGGAACACCAGGCTGACGGCTATGTACCACTGAAAGATGTCGCCCTGCGGCAGGAAATTTCGGAGAAATATCTGGAAATCGTAGTAAAGGAACTGGTAAGGGACGGACTGCTTGCAGCTCAGCGGGGAAAGGGCGGCGGCTATCGGCTGAATCGCTCTTCAGATGAATACAATATAAAATCTATTATCGAGTTAATGGATGGTCCCCTGGCTCCTGTAGCCTGCCTAGAGCCGGGAAGAGAAGCATGCCCCCGTCAGGGCAGCTGCCGGACACTTCCACTCTGGACCGGATTGGATAAGGTCATTTCTGCATATTTATCACAATTTACCCTAACGGATTTGGCCGCAGCAGAAGAGATCTAGTACACAATCTAGTCAAACCAGATTTTTACCGCTCCCCCGATCAGGAAGGGCACGATCCACGTCGCAAACCGGAACACGAGAATAGCCGGCAGTGCCGCCTGCGCCCTGATCATTCCGGAAAAGAACAGCAGGAACACAAACTCCAGAGAACCTGCTCCTGAGGGCGCCGGTATGATTCCTGAGAGCATGTATACCACCGCCATCAGCCACACACAGATCTGCCAACTCATCGCTGCATCCTGCATACCGCCAACATGCCAATCGATTGTACTAGCTAACTGCCTGTGAAGAAGATATGCCGGAATCAGATAAAATAACACTAGCTTTCCTATCTGCAATAAAATCGCACCCGCAATCTTTCTTCTTTGCACAAGTATGATCCCGCCGGAGCGATTTAATAGAATGGCCTGCTCCTTCCATCCGCAGACACTTTTCTCCGATGATGGAAACCGCATACTTATCTTATCCAGCAGGCTAATAATAACATTTGTAATTTTTGCAGACACCGCCACGCTGAGAAATGCCGCGATCACACCGATACTGATCATGCATCCTGCCGCTATAAATACGGCATATTCCCGGAAAAGCCCCCTGTATGCCAACGACGTTTTGCGCCCGCAGCACAGCGTCAAGCCCCCAAGACATCCCAGCGTCAGGATCGCGATTCTTTTGCACACATACTGCAGCATGGTCAGCACCGTAGCAGTCCCTGTCTCGATCCCGCTTTTATGCAGATAATAGATCTCCGCGAATCCCGACCCGCTTCCCAGCGTGATCAGCCGGTAAAATTCACACAGATAGGCGATAGCCGTTCCCCTTTTGACCGGAAACGTGCAGTCGGAACCGGATCTGACCGCGCTCATCATGCAGGCGATTGTCATGCCTTCCAGAACATATGCCGCTAGCGACAGCAGGATGCAGTGTAGAAGTTCTCTCCATGCGATCTGCCTGATCCCCTCCCGGATCTCCTGCCAGGAATCCCGGTAGAACGCTGCCGCGACTGCCAACAGCAAAAGGATCACCCAGAAGTCCACTCTCTTCCAGAACACTCTGCCAGAGCCGTTTTTATCTGTCTGCGGATTGACATTCGTCGTTCTCATAGCGTCATCTTCGCCAAATTGCCGCGTCGGCTTTCTTTCCATACTTCATCCGCCGCCTCTCCCCAACGCTGCGCATACTCATGGCACTTCCCGCACAGGTGCTCCACCATCTCCGGCGACTGCAGATCCGTGGATCTTGCGCCACTCTCCCGCACGATCCGCTGCAGGATCTCCGGATTCTCCAGCATAGGGCAGGGCCTTAAGTGGTTATCGTTAAATGGTTGGTTTGCTCGATAGGCCATAAATAACGGCTGTTTTAGAATTTCCAACAGAGAATGCGTCCGTATGTTAGCCCCAGAATAGTGAATAAACACACAGGGTTCCGCGTCTCCGTTGGCATTGATATGGAAATAGTTCCGGCCGCCCGCAATGCATCCGCCCACAAACTCCCCGTCGTTCTGAAAGTCCATGGTAAAAATGCCTTTACCGGTGGACATATTGCGGATCTCCCGCACCCGGTCCCTGACCATAAGGCGCTGTTCAATGCCTGGCAGAAGATTAAGCGCCGCGTCATTTCCCACCGGCATGTAATGGAAGTAGAGCGCATAGCGGCAGCCCTTCTCCACGATCAGCTCTACAAATTCATCGCTTGTCACGGTCTCTATATTTCTGGATGTATAGCAGATGGACGTGCCGAAGATCAGTCCGTTTTGTTTCAGAAGCTCCATGGCCCGCATGACTTTCTCATAAATACCGGCGCCGCGCCGCAGATCGTTCACTTCCTCGAATCCTTCCAGACTGATGGCCAGATACAGATTCCCCACCCGCTTCATCTCCTTACAAAAGGCCTCATCCACTAGCGTGCCGTTCGTATAAGCCATAAAAGCACAGTCGTTATGTTTCTCGCACAATTTAATAACGTCCGTTTTTCTCACAAGCGGCTCACCACCCGTGAACATATAGAAATAGATCCCCAGTTCCTTTCCCTGGCAGATCAGATCATCCATCTCCTCGAAGGAAAGGTTCAGACGGTTGCCGTACTCCGCCGCCCAGCATCCCGTACAGTGCAGGTTGCAGGCGCTGGTGGGATCCATCAGGATCAGCCACGGTACGTTGCACTGATGGATCTTACGCATCCTGCGGATCGTCTTCGTCCCATGAAAGAAGGCCTCGAAGCCAAGATTTAACGCCGTAGTCCGCAGAACATGAGGATCGATCTCTGTCAGAATCCGGTCTATGTACCGATGTAAAGTCCCTTCCCTGTCGCAGACCATTCTCTTGGCCAGTTCATAATCAAAATCCAGCTTTTCATCCTTCATATACTTCTGCATCAGATCCAGAAGCTTTACCACTTCCGCTTCCCAGTTTTGATCTGCACTGCGCAGTGCGATATCGATCGCCTTGCCAAATGCTGCCCGTCCGGCCTTATGTGTCATTTCGCTCATAGTCTCCTCCATTCCGGAATATCCCATGGACTGATTCCTGTTTTGTATCCGCTTCCGTATATGATCCGGCAGAAGGCGGAAGCAGACATTTATTATGTCGTTTACTATATAACCATAGCGAAATTGACTGTTATAGGAAATGGATATTTCCCGTAATTTGTCAAAAAAATAGACATTTCCCCGAAAATGCCTAAATCAAAAAGAAGAAGCGCCCCACGGACCTCATACTTCGCCGCTTGCGCTTCTTCTGATCACTTCCTCCAACATTCCCCGTTTCAGCTGACAGATCCGGTGGAAGATCGCCTGGATATCCTCTTTCATGCCTGCCCGCATCCAGTCAACGACCGCCCCGAAACACTCCCATTTATACATGCGGATAAGGATGCCCAGATCCTCCTCCGGCACCGGCTCTTCTGCAAAAGCCGTGGAGATATAGGTACTCACCGCATATTCACAGACCCGCCACAGGTACTGTTCGAACACATCCCTGTTGGACGAGTTATACAGATGCATCGCCGCACGCCTGTTCTCAAGGGCAAAGGAGATCGCCACATCCAGACATTCTTCCAGCGAGTCGATCGCCGGCTTCTCCTGAATAATCACATTGACCTCTTCCAGCACGATCTCCTCGATCATGGACGGCATGTCCTGATAATGGTAATAAAAGGAATTGCGGTTAATGCCGCAGTCTTCCACGATATCCCTGATCGTGATCTGATTCACCGGTCTCTCATTCAACAGCTTGATAAAAGAATTTCTGATGGCCCGCTTCGTAAACCCCGGCACGCCGTCTCCTCCTTCCGTCTGAACCGGCGCCCGCTACTTCACGGCAGCGCTCTTACCGCTGTCACGGTTCAGCTGCATTTTATATAAAACATACCGCACATTCTCCAGTTCCGTGATCCCGTTGTCCTCAAACCCCAGCTTCCGGCAAAGTGCGGCAGACTTCTCATTGTGTTCCATGACAAGCGCCTGAATCTGCTTAAAACCAATCTCCTTCCACGCATAGTTCAGGATCGCGCTGCATACCTCATAAGCGTAGCCCTGTCGCTGCCACGGCACACCGATTACAAACCCCAGCTCCGGCACATCAAATTCCTCCCGCCAGCTGATTCCGGCCCGCCCGATCACCTGTCCGCCCTGTCTGCTCAGAACGCTCCATATGCCGTAGCCATAGAAGCCGTACATCCGTCTGCGGTAGTCCTTAATGTAGGCGATCTCCTTGTCCCGGTCTTCATACAGATCTTCCATATATTCCGTAATGGCCGGCTCCCCGTAAATATCATACAGGCTGTCCACATCCTCCACGATCGTTTCCCGCACGATACACCGCTTCGTCTTAAAGATTTCCCACGGAATGCCAGCCAGGCGGCGGTATGCCATATCGACCACCTCATAGTCTACCTCTTCCAGCCGCTCGATCATATATTCCGCGCCTGCAAAGACATCCTCCTGATTCCACTGATGCCTGTAAGGCAGGACATATTTCCCGTACTGCTGCCAGATCCTGTACTGCACGGAAGAATCCGTGATATACAGCGTATCCGGCTCCGCCTGATCTACCGCACAGATACTGCCATGCATCCTTAGCAGACAGTCTTCTTTACACACCGTTTTGCACTGCCCATCAGGCACCTTGTCTTCCGGGCAGACAGCATATGCAACCTCGATCCCATGCTGCTTTAAGTCTCCGATCAGGCTGCGCAACGATAACTGTAATCGATTCCCCGTCCCGTCTCTCAATGCAAAAACCACTTTCCTCAGCATAACCCACCCCACTCATCTTACACGACGGTTCAGCGCCCTCCCCGTCACATCCTACCGGCCATTCAACATTGCATCGCAATGGCTTATCCACGTCTTATTCCTTACAGTCAACTTCCATCCTGCGGCGCACCATAGGTCAGCGGGTCGCATGAGAATCATGCTCTTTGCATAATTTCTTGTCTGCATATCTTATAGTAAACAAAATTTCTAATGTTGTTAACTATAAGTTTTTTGATTTGTATTTTCTTATATATAATAATATAATAGATAGGAAAAATATACAAATGAAATCAAACATTTTAAGGAAGGATGTAGCAGGGCTGCCTACGCAGAACTGTTACGAAGGGATTAGAAATATGGCACAGAATCCGATTGTTACTTTCACAATGGAAAACGGCGACGTCATCAAGGCCGAGCTTTACCCGGAGATCGCTCCGATTTCCGTCAACAATTTTATCAGCCTGATCCAGAAGAAGTTCTATGACGGCCTGATCTTCCACAGAGTCATCAAAGGCTTTATGATCCAGGGCGGCGATCCGGAAGGCACCGGCATGGGCGGCCCGGGCTATTCCATCCGCGGCGAATTTGCCCAGAACGGATTCTCCAATGACTTAAAACACACACCCGGCGTGCTCTCCATGGCCAGAAGTATGCATCCCGACTCTGCGGGAAGCCAGTTCTTCCTCATGCACAAGACAAGCCCGCACCTTGACGGCGCTTATGCGGCTTTCGGGAAAGTGATCGAAGGTATGGACGTGGTGGATAAGATTGCCGGGACACCCACCGATTATTCTGACAGGCCTCTGGAAGACCAGGTGATGAAGACCGTCACGGTCGATACGTTCGGCGCGGATTATCCGGAACCGGAGAAACTCTAAAGAGTTTCTCCGAAAATTTCTACATCCCCATTTCTTTCATTTCTTTTAGCATAAATTCTTGCAATTTTTTCTTATCCGGCAGATGCAGCATATATGTTGACACAAACAATTGATTATCCATGCCAGATAAAGCATACTCTACCATCTGCGAACCCTTGTCAGTACAAAGCAATATTCCAACAGGAGGATTATCGCCCTCTGCCATTTCATTCTTCTTGTAATAACCAACATATGCATTTAACTGACCTAAATCCTCATGTTTAAATTCATCATTTTTTAGTTCGATTATCACATTACAATGTAAAAGCCTATTATAAAATACTAAATCTATAAAATAATATCTATCATCAATAATAATGCGCTTTTGTCTTGCCTCAAAGCAGAAACCTTCACCAAGTTCCAGCATAAATTCTCTCAGATGGTCCATAAGCGCCTGTTCTAAATCTGATTCAGAAACTGCATTCTTTACACTCAATCCCAAAAATTCAAAAGTAAATGGTTCCTTGATCGTAAGCGCTGTACAATTATTATCTACCGATGGTTGTATCAACAATTCGGGTTTCTTACTGATCCCAGCACGAACATACAGATTCGTCTTTATCTGTCTGCGAAGTTCCCTTACACTCCAGTTACATTTCATACATTCAGTCTCATAAAAAAATCTTTCAAATGCATCATCAATTATCATTATCTCCCTGATATGAGAAAAAGAAAGATTATTCACAAGCAATTCTGGATCTGTACTAAATTGGTGCGACACCGTCGCACTTTTTTTAAGATCGGGCAAATCAAATTTGTGCGACACTGTCTCACCAATCTGTGGATAGATAAGGTAAAACTGCCGACACCATTTAAACAGAGTTGAATTCATCCCCTTTTCTGAAATCTGTTCTTCAAGATTTTTTAACAGATGTGCCCCATATTCAGCTCTGTCACTTCCACCCTGTTCATATTCTACAATATAATATCCAATTGCCCAGTTTCTGAGTGTCATAAGCTGATTTACCGCACTTTTAGCAGCATTTCCGGCTTTAACATTTATGCTTTTAATACAATTGGCTAACAACTCAAATTTCATATGATCTGCCATACAACTTCCTTTCGATACTCTCTTTGTCATTCAAAAGCTCTTTCTAATTCCTTTGTCAGATCTCTTCTATAACAAGTCCTGCTGTTTCCCATTATATTACCACAAATGTAAGCATAAATCTATCCGTTTTATTGTATAGAATCCTTTCCAGTTTCCAATTGTCACAACTGCTATCCCTTATTTCCTTGTTAGCAATATCCTTACAATCGTGAAGTTCCAGAAAAAACCCCCTCTGTCAATCCTCGTTGTCAAATTGCCAACATTCATTGGTTGCCAGCCATGGCAAAATCAACTATGCTTATACCGTGCAGCTGCCGGTTGGGCGAGTCATGCAAACACATTTATAAATTTGCAAGGAGGATTCTACCATGAAATTCAATGAAAAACTTTTGGCTCTGAGAAGAAAGCAGGGGCTGTCCCAGGAAGAACTGGGCATGGAACTACAGGTCTCACGGCAGACCATTTCCAAATGGGAAGCAGGCCAGTCGTATCCGGATTTTCAGCGGCTGGTCATGTTGAGCGATTATTTCGGCATGTCTTTGGATGAGCTGGTGAAAGACATCGACGTACAGGATGTGAGAGACAGAAGCCTGACAGACGAGAGAGTAGCTTCCATCTTTTCCGATCTGCAGACTTTAAAGGATACGATAGCGAAATGGTGGAAGATCATCTGCTATGCGGCACTGATCCTGATGGCCGTTATGGCGTTAAGCTTTGTAGTGCATCTCATTTTTCCTGATCTGGAAATCTGGCGGTCTTATTGACCACAGATAAAATAACCATTTTCAGATGAAGAAATCTGCGTTATACTATTTATAGTATCAAACAGAAGACAAGCGTGATTTGTATCAGAAGCGCCATGGAGGTGCAGCTTTGCATTTTGAATGGGATGAGAAAAAAGCAGAAGCAAACATAATAAAGCATGGTATACCTTTTGAAACTGCTGCTAAAGTATTTCTGGATGAAAATCGTATTGAAATTTATGATACGACGCATAGTAATATAGAAGAAGACAGATATATAACAATCGGTATGGCAAATGAGGTTTTATTTGTAGTATACACAGAACGCCAGGCAAATATTCGATTGATTTCTGCCAGATTAGCTAATGCAAGAGAAAGGAGATTGTACTATGGTATCATTTAAGTTAGAGCCGGACGCTGTATTGTCTAAAGAAGAAACACAAATGTTGGCAGATGCCAAAAATCGTCCTGTAGTTTACGATGACGACTCCCCTGAATTAACAGACGCTATGGAAGAAGCTTTCATCGCTGCCCGCAGGGCAAAACCCTATAAAGTCGAACCTTTGACAGTCTATGTATCACCCGCAACAATAGAGAAAGCAAAATCTATGAAAGGTGACTATATGGAAATTCTGGGCCGCCTTCTGGATAAAGCCGTTAATGAGTATGTTATTATGAAAGCTTGATCAAAACCAGGAATCGCTTCATCTTGCGATCGTTAATGCAGCATATGCCGGCGCCAGGGTTCATCCCCCTGCCGGCACATAGCGATTATAGATCTCCACATGGTCATAGATACACCGCCAACCGCTGGTCGAACCTGCGGTCACGCAGATATAGGGGGTTCCGCCTGCAAAGGTGCCATAGCTTACCGCACAGTTTTTGGACTCGACCACATAGCCTGTCTTACCGCAGATCACTTCGCCTCCCGTGTCCTTATCCTCAATCTTGCGCAGAAACCAGTTGGAGATCGTGATTCCTTCCGGATGTTCCACAGTCGGCGCGGTGGTATAAGTATGCGCAGACAGGATTTCCCTGCACAGCTCATTCTGTACAGCCGCCTTCATGATCACTGCCATATCATAGACACTGCAGTAATGCTCCTCATCGTACAAACCGATACAGTTGGTAAAATGTGCGCTGTCCCCTATCCCGAGTTCTTCCAGTCTCGTATTCATCATCTCCACGAAGGCTTCCTGCGAACCGGCTATATAAGTGGCAAGCCCCAGAGCCGCATCCCCGCCGGAAGGCAGTATCGTACCATAGAACAGATCGCGCACCTTCACCTTCTCCCCGTCCAGGAATCCTACGGCGCTGCAGTCATTCACGTAGGCATAATCCGTGATCTCCAGCGTCATGGTGAACGTATCGTCCAGATCCTCCTCCGTGATCTGCTCCGCCGCCACCAGCACAGTCAGCACTTTCGTCATGGATGCCGGATAGATCCTCTCGTCCGCCCCCTTTGAGGCAACGATCGTATCCGTACTCTCATCCACCAGAATGGCATGTGTGCTGATCACTTCCTCACTGTAGATACCGACGGTGTCTGTCGTAGCCGTAAAACTGTAAGCAGGCTTGTCAGGCTCCGCTTTGTTCACCGTCTCTCCCGATCCGCCGGCTGCTCCCGCTGACACATCGCCGGATGCTGCCTCTGTCACAGGCGGACCGCCACTGCCAGTACGTCCTTCCTCGCTCATCCATGAACTGCCGTCGTCCGCCTGCCCTGCATCCTTCATCGCCTGCTGCCGTGACTGCATGTCCTCTTCCCTCTGTTTCCCACCGGTCATTCTGACTGCTATGATAATCCCGATCACGATCACCGATCCGCCCAGATACAATACCCGCTTCAACATACGCTGACGCATCCTGCGCCGCTGCCGCTCCTGCCGCATACGCTGTCTTTGCTCATACCGGGCAAGATATTCACTCTCGTCTTCTTCTATCTCTTCAAAATAAGAATCTGCCATTCATTTATCTCCGAAAACCCCTAGCAAAAAGAGCCCATACACCTTCAAACAAAAGTCAAACAGAAATTTATCCCCGAAAAGGGAGGATGCCAAGCGGAGCGGACTCCACTTGGCATTATTATGAAAAAGTTTTAGTTAATCAGTAAACTTGATGCTGTCGTTCTTGTTGTCTTGCCTTGCTGTATCTTATGGTCTTAGTATACGCAAGAGAAATGTCTAAAGAATGTTACCTGCGTGAAGTTTTTTTAAAGCATTTTTGAACAAATCATGAACACGCTGCGGGCTGATCTTTTCCCTCTCTTATAGGCAATCCCGGCTCAAATTACCCCTGAAAAGGGAGGATGCCAAGTAGAGCAACTCTACTTGGCATTATTATGAAAAAGTTT
>CANOCU010000049.1 GCA_947564645.1 uncultured Lachnospiraceae bacterium | reverse complement strand
TATGAGTTCCAAAACCAAAATCGTCGTGCTTCACGTAAAAGAATTGATATATACCGGCATCTTCGCCGTGCTCGGTATCCTTTTTATCGTCCTGCTCATTATCATGTTCCTGCCCAAAGAGGAGAAAAAGGAAACCATGTCCACCGTCACGCAGACCACCACCAATTCCTATGTGCCCGGTGTATATACGACGTCCCTGATCTTAAACGACAACGTCGTGGAGATCGAAGTGACCGTGGACGAGAAGAATATCAATTCCATAAGGCTCATCAACCTGGATGAAGCCGTGGCGACCATGTATCCTCTGATCCAGCCTTCCTTCGAGGATCTTGCCAACCAGATCATCACCAATCAGAGTCTGGAGAATATCAGCTACCCGGATGACAGCAAATACACCTCCATGATCCTGTTAGATGCCATCACCACTTCCTTAAATAAGGCGCTGGAAAACGAGGGCGATACTGACACAAGTGTCAGTACACAGTAAACCATTCTGCAGTCCATATCTGCATGCCGCCTTCGCCTCCTGCCGGATGTGCACACAGACGGCCTGACTCTTTTACAGTTCCTCCACCTGCCGCAGCCAGCAATCTGCGCAGGCATCGGAAGGCATCCGCAGATCCCCTCTGGGGGAAACTGCCACACTGCCGACCTTAGGGCCGTCCGGCAGACAGGAACGCTTAAACTGCTGTGCGAAAAATCTCTTGTAGAAGGTTTTGAGCCATTTTAAAATGACATCCTTGTCATACATATCCCGGAAAGACATACACGCGATCCGGTAGATCTTGGACGGCTCAAAACCGCACCGCAGCATATAATACAGGAAAAAGTCATGCAGTTCGTAAGGCCCTACCAGATCCTCCGTCTTCTGCGAGATCACGCCGTCCACCGGCGGCAGAAGCTCCGGACTGACAGGCGTGTCAAGTACATCCAGAAGCACGGCTCTGAGTTCCTCATTGCCGCAGGTATCCGCATAGTACTGGACCAGATGGCGCACCAGTGTCTTTGGCACGCCGGCGTTGACGCCGTACATGGACATGTGGTCTCCGTTGTAGGTAGCCCAGCCCAGCGCCAGTTCCGACATGTCCCCGGTCCCGATGACCAGGCCGCCCGTGCGGTTGGCGATATCCATCAGAATCTGGGTGCGTTCTCTGGCCTGCCCGTTCTCATAAGTCACATCATGATTCTCCATCTTCTGTCCGATATCCTTAAAATGCACCGTCACGGCTTCCCTGATGTCCACTTCCTGCAGCGTCGCTCCCAGTGTGCGCGTCAGTTTACATGCATTGTCGTAGGTGCGGTCCGTGGTGCCGAAGCACGGCATGGTCACGGCCGTGATCTGCTGCCTGTCGAGTCCCAGCATGTCAAAAGCGCGCACCGTCACCAGAAGCGCCAGCGTGGAATCGAGGCCGCCGGAAACACCCACCACCGCAGAACGACAACCTGTATGCTCATATCGCTTCTTAAGTCCATAGGACTGGATCGACAGAATCTCCTCGCAGCGCTTCGCCCGCTCCGCCTTATTCGCAGGCACGAAAGGTCTGGCCCCGAAAGTGCGCAAAAGCACCGTCTCCTCTTCCGCCATGGAGACCGGCACCACCAGATAAGCGCCGCTTCGCTCCGGCCGGTAGCTCATCATCCGCCTTCTCTCATGCTGCAATCTGTGCAGATCCAGATCCGCATAGAGATTCTCCGGCGCAAACCGCTTCGCCTGGGCCAGCATCGTCCCGTTCTCCGCGATCATATTGTGACCGCCAAAGACCAGATCCTGGGTGGACTCCCCCTCGCCTGCGGAGGCATAGATATAGCCCGCGATCAGCCTGGCGCTGGAAGACTTTACCAGCATCTCCCGATACACATCCTTGCCTATCGTCTCATTGGAGGCCGACAGATTCACCAACACCGTGGCCCCCGCCAGCGCATGTCTCGTGCCTGGCGACAAAGGCGCCCACAGATCCTCGCACAATTCACAGCCCACCGTCAGGCCGCGCACCGCATCCACCGCGAATAAGATGTTGGTACCCACAGGTACCTCTTTTCCATGAAAAAGATAGATCTCCGGCTCCTCATTGCCCGGCATGAAATGTCTGGCCTCATAGAATTCCGCATAGGAAGGGATATACCGCTTGGGGATAAAAGCCAACACCTCGCCGTTCTGCAATACCGCCGCCACATTGTAGAGCTTATGGCCGATCTCCAGCGGCAGCCCCACGAACACCAGGGCGTCGCTCCCCGTCGTGGCATCCGCCACCATATCCAGCGCCTCTCTGGCCTGCGTCAGCAGAAGCTCCTGGAGGAACAGATCGCCGCAGGTATAGCCCGTAATGCAAAGCTCCGGAAAAACGATGATCTTCGCCCCTTTGGCGTATGCCTCCTTAAGCCCCTTGCAGATCTCCCCCGCATTGTACGCCGGATCCGCCACCCGGATCTTCGGGGTCATCGCCGCCACCTTGATAAATCCATTTTTCATCCCTTATACCGCCTCTCTGTCTCTGATCTTCCTCAGTTCCTCCACCGTAAACGTATAATCCGTATTGCAGAAATGACAGTTCACTTCCACATCCTTGCCCTCGTCGATCAGTTCCTGCAGTTCCTTCCTGCTCAGGCTGATCAGCACTTTCTCCACCCGTTCCTTACTGCAGTTGCAGCGAAAAGCCACCGGCATCCGGTCCGTAATTTCCACGCCCAGATCCCCCAGCACGATCTCCAGGATCTGCTCCGGGCTTCTGCCTTCGTCCAGCAGTGTGGTGACAGGCGCAAGTCCTGCCAGCTTCTTCTCCAGGGCCCCGATCACGCTCTCTTCCGTAAAAGGCATCAGCTGCAGGATAAAGCCCCCTGCCTGCTTCACCGTGTTGTTCCTGTCCATCAGGACGCCCAGAGCCACCACCGAAGGCACCTGCTCCGACGCCGCAAAATAATACGTCAGATCATCGCCGATCTCCCCGGTCTGCAGGGCGATCGTGGAGGAATAGGGCTCCTTCAGTCCCATGTCCTTAATGACGGTCAGCGTACCCTTGCCGATCACACCGCCCACATCCAGCTTCCCCATGCTGTTCGGCGGCATCATCGCCTGCGGGCTGCCTGCATATCCTTTCACATGCCCTGCCGCGTCCGCCGTCACCACCAGGCTGCGCACCGGCCCCCGGCCGCTTATCTGCAGTGTCAGCAGGTCTTTCTCTCCTTTTAACATAATGCCCATCATCACGCCGCCGGTCATCAGCCGTCCTAACGCCGCCGTCACCACCGGGCTTAGATCGTGAGCGCTTCTGGCATATTCCACCGTCTCCCTTGTTGTTATCGCAAAAGCGCGCACCTGCGCGTTCGCCGCCGTTGCCCTCACTATGTAGTCCGCCATATCGCCGCTCCTCCTGTCTGGTCATCTGGATATAGTATCTTACGATCCGCTCCGAATTATACACATTCTGTCATGCACCTTTACGCGCCACTATGTAGACCCGCTCGCTTGTCTCTCTTACCGCCTCATGGGTATCCGCATCGACCGCCTCCAGGAATACCAGCCCGGCCCGCCGCAGAAGCGCCTTCATCTGCTCCGGCTCATAGCCCCGCTGATAATGTGTCTCCTGAAATTTCCGGTATAATCCGAAGTCTCCGGCAGCCCCGCCACCTTTGCCGTCTCCGGTCGCTCCCGGATCTCCACTGTCTCCGGCAGTCCCGGCCTTCTCCTTCACAAAGATGGTCAGATCATACTCATTGATCTGCTCCTTCTCGTGGTAATAATTCTCCCAGATAAAGCTGCAGTCCTCCCGGTTCTCCGCGATCGTTGCATCGCCTATGACCTGCGCATACTTATATACCGTATTGAAATCAAAGATAAAGACCCCCTGCGGGAAAAGGTAGTTATTGACCAGACGGAAGGTCTGCACAAGTTCCTCTTCCTCCAGCAGATAGTTGACCGAATCACAGACGCTGATCACGGCCCCGACCGTGCCGTACAGCTCGAACTCCCGCATATCCTGCAGCAGATACAGGATATCAAGCCCGGCGCTGTCCCTTTTCTCAATGGCGATCTGCAGCATCTCCTGGGCATTGTCGATGCCGATCATGTCATAGCCCTGTTCGGCCAGCATCTGCGTCAGCGTACCCGTGCCACAGCCCAGATCCAGAATGGTATTCTGCTCCTGCTGCAGATTTTCCTTTATGATATCATCGTCAGTTTCTATGCGATAATGATTGCCCGTGCTTCCCATGCCTTCCGGCACGTCGCCTAATGGCGTATCCGCCTGCTCACCCTGCCGGTATTTCTCCAGCAGACCGGTCAGATAGACACACCATTCTTCGTAGGGCGTATCATCCATAAATGTATCATATACCTGTGCAAAATCCGTGTATGCTTCCATATCTGACCGACCCTTTTCCCGTCTCACCTGATCCATATATTCTCTGATCCCTATGTTCTCTGATCTGTATATTCTCTGATCTGTATATTCTCTGATTCGATTCTGTCTTATCTTGCCTGACTGCTCCCTAATCATACCTTATACCGATATTTTTCACATGCGAGAACATTTTACATTCATTGTATAGTTTTTTACAGATGCAGTCAATCAATTAAGAATTTCTATCTCACCGTCAAATTTTCCTGTCTGTGTCCCCACCCGCTCTACCGGAAATACAAAGGTTGCATACTCTTCAAACGCCTTCTCGTCACCAAGTGTTCCAACCAGAACTCCGTCCGCATAGAGCGTAGTTTTTCCCGGTTCTCCTACCACTTTCAACTCCACCCATTCATCACAGGGAAGTGTATAGTCCCAGACATATGTCCTGCCTTCCCTTGCGAATCCGACAGCGCCGGTTTCCGGCTCCACCGCATAGAAAGCCCATGTTCCATATGCGCTGTCACTTTCGGAAATGATCTGCTGCGGCCTGTGTCCTTTTCCCGAATCTTCTGCACTTCCGAAAAGCTTCACTCTCATTACCACTTCATAGTCAGGTTCCAGTCCGATGGTTTCGTCATACAGCCTGTTCTTCTGACCGCTCCCCACATTGGAACTTCGCTCCATCCGCGCTGCCCTGGCTGTAAACTCCTCATATGTCAGACCGTCTTCCTCACCCCACAGCTTCGCCGCAAGCACAGGAAGGGGCTGTTCAAACCGGTCATACAAATCAAGTTCACTGATCCCCACATCCAGTCTGCCGCACATGTCATTCCACATCATATAAACCGCGCCCAGCATCTGCGGAGAATATACCGGTATCTTCTCCAGCATATTGTAGTTATAAAATTTGTTCGGCTCCCAGTTCTGGTACAGCTCCTTCCCGTCCAGATAGTCGTAACCACCTCCCGGAATCACGTACAGATGATTGTTCTGCATGTTGATCAGCGAATATCCCGCCTCATACATCTCCCGCGGATCTGCCCAGACAGTGCTCCAGATATTCATCTGCAGCCCCTCAGGATCCGGCATGGTATTTCCTCCCATATTACTCAGGCTGCCCCACACCCGAACGATCTTCCCTTCCCCCCGCACAAGCTCTGTAATCTCGCTCAGATACTCTCTATACTGCTCTCCGTCACCATAATATTCGTCCATACCGATGTTAACGATCTGTGCGTTCTTAAACGCCGCCGTATCCCCGCTCAGCGCTTCCTGCCAGATCTCCCTGATCAGGTTTACCGCCTTCCTGTTACTCAGATCGATCTGGTCTGCCGACTCTGCCCTGGCAGTCAGCGCATACTCCGGGAACAGCTTTGTGATCGACAGAGAATGGGCCGGCGTATCGATCTCCGGCACTACCGTCACACCATAAGTCTGCGCAGTATCGATAAAACGCGCAAACTCCTCTTTGGTATAGGCATATTCCTCTGATGTCAGTCTCTCTCCCGCCGTATTCGCAACAACCGACTCCAGGCGAAAAGCGCTGTCCGCCGTCATCGCCTGTTCCACCGAATCTGTCAGACCGCTTGTACTTAAGATCTCATTATCATTCAAATGAATCGTCAGATCGTTCATCTTATAGAGGGACATTGCCTTCATCATGGCATACAGCGTATCCATGGATACCGGTTTGCGCGCCACATCGATCCCAAAGCCCCGCACCTCATAGCGCGGATAGTCCCGTATCTGTCCTGCCGGCAGGATCTCGTCCTTCTCCAGAAGCTGCAGGATCGTTACCGTTCCCCAGCGTACGCCGGTATCTGCCTCCGCCTGTATGACACATCTGTCAGTTATATTGCAGAGATACCCTTCTCTTCCGAGTCCGTCCGGTTCCTCCACATAGCCCAGATATAAGTCTCCCGCCATAGTATCCGCCAGCCTGCCGCTTATGATCTTTGGCATCCCGTCTGTCATTTCGCCATACTCTTTCGCAAAAAGCTCTGCGACATCCTGCAGATTTGATCCTTCCTCCACCACAATGCGAAATCCTTCCGGAAATGCAAAGGTTCCTCTTCCTCCCCGCCATTCGGCCAGGGCCGGAATCACCTCCGGACATGGATTCCCAGGCAGTTCCTGTTCCTCCGCAATCACAACTTCATCCCTTTGGCCGCCAAATGCCGGCACTGTCAACGTCTGTTCGGTCTCTCTTTGGTCACTTTTGTCCCGCGTGTTGCGCACAAGAAATCCGACTGTCACTTCCTTATCCTGAATCGTATGATAAACCGTACCGTCGGCGCCGATCACCTGCTCAAGATCCGCCCCCAGGAAAGAAACTTCATACCCTTCCGGCGCAGCCGGCAGAACGATCAGGCGACGGCCGTCCTCCCCGGTCCCGATCTGTGCCTGACTGATCCTGTAAGCCGCCGGCTTGTCCGCATAGACCTCGAATTCATAAAGCGATATATTCCGATAAAGATTCGAATAATCTTCTTCCCGTTCAGACACCTCATAAGAAGAAAGCCGCAGGAACCTTACCGATACCGGTTCTTCCAATGCAATCTCCTGTCTCTTCATCTCAGGCGCCCGGTCAAAGGACTGCAGCTTTTCCCATTTTTCTCCATCCGCAGAACCTTCCAGTGCATAAGACACCACATTACGCCGTTCCCATTTCAGTACAACAAAAGAAACTGAAATTTCTTCCGGAAATTCCAGTTGTATATAATGGGATGCATCCTCCCAGTTATTCTCGCTCGACCAACGGGAAGACAAATCACTGTCATCTCCGTCGATCGCTTTATACGCCGACAGCGTCTCATTCTCTACACTGTCACTGGTCGCGATCACGCCCTTTTGCAAAGCCAGGTTCGCCTGACCGCCCGGCCGGCTCCACATAACCGCCGTCACAACGGCCAGAGTGACTGCCGCAAGTGCGACCGTACAGATCAGAACTATATATTTCTTCTTATTTTTTCTCTTCATGCTCTACTTATTCCATTGTTTTCGATTTCCGTCTGAACTACAGAAGCACTCCCAGAAGTCCATAGGAGAAAATCGACATAATGACCGTAGCGATCGCAATGCCTAACAGTTCCGCCAATACGGCTTTCTTAAAGTCCACATCCAGCAGCGCCGCAATCAAAGATCCCGTCCAGGCTCCTGTTCCCGGCAGCGGAATCCCCACAAACAGCACAAGTCCCCAAAACTCATATTTCCTGATATTGTCGCTTTTGCCCATGGCCTTGGCTTCCAGTTTCTCCACCAGTCCCCGGAAGATCCTGATCTTCTTCATCCATTTAAAGATCTGCTTGATAAAAAGCAAAATAAACGGAATCGGAATGATATTGCCGATAATACACAGTGGAATTGCCGTAGTGATCGGAACTTCCAATAATTTTGACACGATCAGACCGCCTCTCAGTTCCAGGATCGGAACCATCGAGATAATAAAAACCACCGCTTCCTTCGATACATACTTCCCTAAAGTAACTGCAAATGCCGCCGCTAATTTTTCCATTCTTTCCTCCGTCCTTATCTTATCCTGCTTTTTAAAATATATGTCAGTCCGATTCCAAATTTGATCTTTTCCTTACTATTCGGCACCTGTTTATCCGCATATTTTACGCAGAACACGGTACAGCGCCTCCATCTGCTCATCTGTACCGATCGTAATACGCAGGTGGTTGTTGATCCTCTCCTTATTCCAATATCTGACATAAATGTCATTAGCCTTCAGCTGACGGAATATTTCCTCCGCAAAGATACATTCATGACTGGCAAAAATAAAATTGCCGTAGGATTCCGGGAACGTAAACCCAAGAGCTCCAAGCTCCTTCTTCGCAAGTTCTCTGGTCTTCATGATCTTACCGCAGCATTCCTGAAAATACTCCACGTCGCGCACCGCTTCGGCTCCGATTTGGAGAGCCGCATAGTTCATCGTATACGAATTTACCGAATACTTCACGTCATTTAAATAGCCGATCAGCTTCGGATTGCCCATCGCGTAACCGATCCGCATACCGGCCAGCGATCTGGACTTGGAAAAGGTCTGCACTACCAGAAGATTATCGTATTTCTCCGTCAGCGGCAGACAGCTCACACCACCGAAATCAATATACGCTTCATCCACGATCACCACCACATCCCGGTTCGCCGCCACAATATCTTCCACCTGATCCAGGCTCATCAGGATACCGGTCGGCGCATTGGGATTAGGAAAGATCACACCGCCGTTTGGCTGCCTGTAATCCTCCGGCCTGATACAAAACTGCCCGTCCAACGCCTTTTTCTCATAAGGAATCCGATACAGATCCGCCCATACATCATAAAAGGAATAGGTAATATCCGGAAACAAGACCGGATTTCCCGACTGGAAAAAGGTCATAAACGCCAGCGACAACACATCATCGGATCCGACGCCGATGAAAAGCTGGTCCCGACCGATCCCATAATAATCTGCCAGCGCTTCTGCAAGCTGCGTCTGCTCCGGGAAAGCCGGATAAAGCCGCATCTTGTCTGCATCAAGTAAAGCAAGACTGGCTGCCACGCCCGGCGCCGGCGGGTAAGGATTCTCATTGGTATTTAATTTGATAACATTTTGATCTGCCGGCTGCTCGCCCGGCGTGTAAGGTACCACCCTGCGTACGTTTTTTTCCCATTCCATGCTGTCTGTCCTATGCTTAAAACCTTTCTGTTATTATCTTCTTCTCATACTCTTCCGCCTGCTGTTCGTTTCCGGCAGCGCGGTAACTTTCTGCCAGCCCGCGTAACGGTATCTCGCTGCTGCACTTCAGATTCAGGATACTCTCCGTTTCATAAGCAGCATTATAATACCATACGATAGCCTCGTCTATATCCTGCACCTGCAGATAATATTCACCCAGTTCACAGCAGATCTCGGCACAGCCTTCACAGGCCACCACTTTCATGGCGTACTTGAAGAACTTCGGCACATCCCCGGCGATTCTCGCGGCCCGCGCCACAACGCAGGCCGCCTCCTTAATCTCATCCACACTTCGCTCCGTGTCCAGACAGGACTGCTCAAAAAAGGCTTCGGCCCGCAAAAAGTCCTGTTCCTCGCCGGAAATAAACAGCTCTTTGGCATATATATTGTGCAGTCTCTTATCCAGCCTGTCCCCCGCCTGTGTCCTTTGCCAAAAAGCCTCCAGATCCCTGTTCTTATGATTATTCTCCGGCCTGTGGCAGATCTCGATCTCGCTGTCATAGATCACCGGTGAAAGGCCTACCTGTTCATGGATCGCCCCCTGCCACTGAAATGTTCTCAACCGCCGGAAAAGCTTCGGCCGCAGCTCTCTGTCAAAATTGTAGATCGTTCCGTAAGAAAGCTGGTTCGTGTAATACATCTGCACAATATCGATCTCCGGCAAAAGCCTGCGCTTCAGCTGCCGGAAAGCCTCCCTGTTTTCGTCATCCAGAACCTCGTCCGCATCGGCGGAATAGATATATTCCATCCCCGCCTTGGAAAAGGCATAATTGCGCGCTGCCGAAAAATCCCCTATCCATGTGAAATCGTAGATCTTATCCGTATACGTTGCCGCAATCCCTTTCGTGCCATCCGTAGAACCGGTATCCACAATAATGATCTCATCCATCAGATCCGCAAGACTGTCCAGGCATCTTGCCAGGATCTTCTCTTCATTTTTCACGATCATACATAAACTGACTGTGATCATATCTACCCCCAAATCTCATTGGCACCTATGTCCCGTAAGCAGGAAAAGAGTCCGCTTACAGGCAGCTCTGTGCACCCGCTGCGCCAAACATACAAAAAGTTTGGAATCACTACCCACAGAAATAGATCGACTGCCGCATACACTCCTCCACAGGCAGCAAACATTTCTCATCACCGGCTATAAATGTCAAATTCCGGTAACGGTTCCTGCGGACAAACTGTTTTGACGGACAGATCTGATATAATGTCGTGTAAGACAGATCCACAAGCCGTTCTCTCATCTGCACGTAATATCCGTCCTGTTTTCGATACAGTCCCGCACGCCCCAGATAACAGAAACGTCTGCCATTCCAGTTATAGATACGCACCGTGGATCTTTGGATCCCATACAATCCTGCCGCTAACAGCACTGCCAAAAGGCCCAGACATACCAGTACATTCCACATCATTATACTTGCACCTCCATGTCATCTTTGACACAAATTCCCACTTGCATCGTTTCCCTTCTCTATTATAATAAATGCCAGTACCAGATTTAAGAAATTTCTAATGTCGTTAACTATAGCATACTTACAGGCATAATGCAATGTTACGGCAGTTACTTCTCAGGGGGCAGGAACGCGCACTGGCTGCACATTCCGTGAGAACGTAATACACCGGAAGTTATTCGCTCCGGCCCCGACTCAGCCGCTCCACAAGATACCGCAGACCAAGGGGCACTCCCACTCCCGCGGCCAGATAAACCATCTTAAAATGTTCTGCCCCGTTGACAAGATACACATAATCAATATTCGTGTAAAACTGCTCAAGATCAAAGTCTCCCAACAATCCCGTACCTGCCGCAATACCTGCCAGGAGCATCTTGATCAGCATGAAGATCATCACATGGTGCATCATCACCGTAAACGTATGCTGTCCAAACCAGCGTACTGCCTTGCCCGTACCTGCCAGAGAAGACAGGATCCGTGCGATCCGCAGCCAAAAAGCAATGCCCGTCACGATCGTTACATACGGGATCAGCGGCCCATTGGCAAATCCCGTGCACCACACACTGCTAAACGCCAATCCATTGCACAGAATATGCAATACCACCTGCACGCTCAGTACTGCCGTAAAGTAGGGCAGATGGCTTGCGGTATCCTGTTTTTCCAGATTCTTCTTATAAAACTGTCCCATCTGAAAGCAGGGATAGAGAAAAAGAATTCTTCCCGGTGCCTTATAATTCCCCCAGACATGCCCTCCGATAGCCAGATATACCACGATCATACCGACTGCCAGGCTCCCGGCCAGATAAAGCCATTCTCTACGGCTTTCCTGTGCCTGCTTCTCATTCCCATGTCCTCCTCTTATGTTAGAAACGATCTCAAACGCCCGGCTGCCTGTAAGCCGCATCAGCAGATTCATCATCTCAATCATAAACAAAACCGGTACAAACCAGGCCGCATAATTGTAGATGAACTGGTATCCATGCATAAAGGGAGCCAGAAAAAGTGTGCGCAGACCGATCTCTTCTCCCATCGCAAATCCGTTCGCACGCAGCAGCCATGCCAACAATCCATAAATAAAATTCCAGATAAAATAGGGGATAAGCAGCCTCCTTACTTTCTTCCCTATATAAGCGATGGGATGAGCCTGCTCACTCTCCTTGTAAAAATAGCCGGAAATAAACATAAACAGGGGCACATGAAAAGAATAATAAGGAAACAAGTCGCCCACCGTCAATAGATTATAGCCCAGATGACCGGCCACTACCATGACGATCGCAAGTCCGGATAGGATACCAAAAGTTATGTTATATTCTGTTCTTTCTCCTCCTGCTGTTCTTCCTTCCAATATTCTCTCCATGTCAGCGCCTCTTTCCGCTAATATTTCGGATCATGTTCTCACGGGATGCGCCGCCAGTACACATTCCTGACCTATGATAAGCCACAATATTTTCCCTATTACATATGTTTTTTAGTATATCATATTTTCCCTGACAATGTTATGATAAATAAGAATAATGAGAACAAATTCGAAAAACAAACGGGGAATACATTATGATCAGAAAAAGAAAATACAATATCGCATGTCATGCCGATGTGAAAAAGATAAAATCCAGATTTAGCAGAATAAAACCTTCTGTTTTTTTATTTGCTTCTGTGTTACTGGTACAACTGCTTCCGGGCCTCTGTCTGACCGGCTGTACGGCCCTTCCCCATGACGCCGCACAGGCCTCCGGTCCCGTCACAGACTATATCCGCGCCTCAGAACTCGTGGATCGTTCCGATCACCCGGAAACAGCCGAATCCGCAGCTTCCGGGCAGCCTGCTCTCAACCCTTATCCCGACCTGAGCGTGCCGACCCAGCTTACCAAAGTGGAAGATACCTACTTTCTGGTAGACTGCTATCACAATCAGGTGATCTGTCATGATAATCTGGAAGATCCGTTAAGCAGCTGGACGGTAATGACAGATGCTATTGATAAGGGACACACCCTTGCCAGCGACGGAACGGTATATCTGGTCGATGACACCGAGCAAAATCGTGTTTTAATCTTTGAAAAACAGGAGGATGTTTATGTGCATACACAGACCTTCCGGGAAATCGGAAACAGGCCGCATTACATCGTCTACGATGCCCCGACGGATACCTTCTATGTCTGGAGCTCCATGAGCGGTGAAATGTATCTCTTCCGTCATAATACAGGCGATACCCGCATGTATCTGACCGAGATCCGCCGCATCGACGCTCTCGATCAGGTATATGTCCGCTCCTTTACCATAATCGGAGACGAGATCTACTTCGTGTCCGGCAACTCCTCCATCCTTCGTGCGGATCTGGACAGCTTCGAAATCCTGGAAACCTACCCCGTACCGGATCAGATGGCCGGAATGATCCAGCTCACCAGGATCCAGGATTACTTCTATATCACGGTATCCACGGATAACGCCGGTAACCAGGATCACGCCACCATCCTGCGGACGCAGGATCTGTCTGCACTGATGGAAGGCGGGTATGAAGATATCTATTCCTGTTTTATCGGCGGCGGCACGCCTTATTACATTACGCAAATAGATAACAGCTACTATCTGACAGAGCACCGCCTGCCCGGACACTCCCTCTGGCGTTTTCAGGTGGAAGAGAACGAAATCATAAATGTGCAGACAATTTACTAAGGATTACTCTTCTTCTCCGAAGCGGACCTTCCTCGCATTGACGTCCCCGTAAATCTCCAGCTCCGGTATCGCCTGCAGAAATTTGGTGAACTGGGAATAGCCATAATTCTTGGGCGTAAATCCCGCATATTTGCGGTGTACGCTGTTGCTCAGCTCATTGACCCGCATCCCTTTCTTACCGGTCAGCTTCACGATCGTCTTAATATAGGACGTGATCTCATCCTCAGACTCCTGATTCTCTTTCAGTTCCACATTGACCCTCGTGTTATTCTTGACCAGTTTCAGGCTCGGTATTTCTTCCAGGAAGCGCGATAACAGGCTGTATCCGTAATTTCGCACATCAAAATCTGGATATTTATTGATCAGTCTGCTGCCGATCTCCCCCAGCCCGGTCTCCTTGTCCTTATTCTCGTTCTCCGTAATGATATTGATGATCGCGCTCTCGATCACTTCCTTACTGATCGATGTGGACTCCTTCTCTTCCGCCGCCTTCCTGGCCGCCGCTTTCTTACCTTTGCCCTTAGCGCCGGCGCCGCGCGAAGTCCCGTGTGCGGTCTCATGTGCCGCATCCTGTACCTCGTCCGGCATCCCTTCATCGTCCTCGTCGATCAGGTTCTCGAGCACCGTGAACTGGGAACAGGCCGTGCGGAAAGAGCGGGGCGTCTTCTCCTCCCCCATGCCGACCACACTCATGCCGGATTCCCGCAGCCTGATCGCCAGCCTGGTGAAATCACCGTCACTGGAAACGATACAGAAACCGTCCACATTTCCCGTATACAGAATATCCATGGCGTCGATGATCAGCGTAGAGTCCGTGGCATTCTTGCCCACCGTATTGCAGAACTGCTGCATCGGCGTGATGGAATTCTCCATCAGCTTATTCTTCCATCCTTTGGCCTGGGTGCTTGTCCAGTCACCGTAAGCCCTGCGGTAAGTGACGATCCCATGCTTCGTCATCTCATCCATGATCGCGGAAATATACTTCGAAGAGATATTATCCGTATCGATCAATATTGCAAATCTTTTATCTTCCATATAAAAACACCTGTTTCTTTATTGTTCTGCCGTTCTGCAGACTCCGCTACACATGCAGCTTTCTCTGCAGACATTCCTTGATCAGCTGCACGCAGTTATCCCAGCCGACTCTGGAGCTGTTCAGTATCAAATCATAATTTAACGGATCTTTCCAGTCCTTTCCCCTCGTATAATAACGATAGTAATCTGCCCGATATTTGTCCGTCTTATGTATCAGTTCCTTCGCTCTGACTGCATTCACCTGCATTCTCTCCATAACATTAGTTATGCAGTCTTTCTCCGGCGCATCCACAAAGACGCTGACCACATTCGGCTCATCACGCAGAATATAATCCGCACACTTGCCGATGATCACACAGGACTCCGTCCTGGCAAGCTCTCTGATGATCTCCGACTGAATATTGAACAGATTAATATCGGATGTAAACTCTTTATCACTCGGCTCCACCACATAAGTATAGGGAATCTTCATCAGATGCCGGACCATATAGCCCCCGCGCAGTTTCTCATCCACCTCGGCGAACAGCTGCTTGTTGATGCCGCTGTACTCCGACGCCATGTCCAACAGCTGCTGCGCATAACAGGAAACCCCCAATTCCTCTGCCAGCTGCGTTCCGATCGCCTTGCCGCCGCTGCCGAATCCGCGCGCGATCGCAATTACATAGTTATCCATAAGATATTCCTCCTTCCCGCCTGATCCTATTGCCTAATGCCTTCTGGCATGCATTCATCCATCACATAGTTTATAGAATAAGTGTACCATAAATCCTGCTTTGATAGTACCGTAAATTTACGCACTGCTGCTAATTTCTCACCTATTACAACGAGGCTCTTATTAGTTATTGCCGGTACAGTTAGCCGCATCGATCGCAATGACCAACAGCAGCCCCATCAGTTCATCCGCGGGATCCACAATATCGATGGCGTACGTGTCGCCCCAGTGGAGCAGCTGTTTCGAGATATGCAGTACCGCACTGCACCCGGAATAAACGTCATAATCCCATCCCATAAAGTCGCCTTCCGCCCGCCAGCCGTTGAAATCCACTTCATATTTAGGTTTAAAAAGAGTAAAACGCTTCTCGATCCGCCCCCGTACCGCACCGCCTGTCTCAATCTCGAAGACCGGCAAAAGCGTCATCAGCTTTTCCCGGATCACACCCACTTCCCTGTGCGCAGCGTCGTAAACATGCAGCCTGTGCCCCAATGTCAGAAACTCCGCCTTCACGAAATACTTCGCATTGCCGTATTCATCGTACACGTCATAAGTATCCGTCCAGGAAAACACTCTTTGTTTGATCAACAGCTTCATACTTGTGAACCCCCTCTCATACCTGGCAGCCCTTCCGGTCTCCGGGTAGTGAAACCATTGTTATTTTTATCTGATCCATCCTTTTATCGTCAGGAAAAGCACCAGGATCGGCAGAATAAATGTCACATAGAACCGCACACCCTTGGGCATCTTCAACCCTTCTCCGGTATTGGCTTCCTTCAGATACTGATCAAATCCCCAGCCATATCTTGTCACGCAGAATAGCAGATAGATGAGCGACCCGATCGGCAGGATCACGTTGCTGACCATAAAGTCCTCCAGATCCAGGATCGTACTCCCCGCACCAAGCGGCTGAATCGCCGACCAGATATTGTACCCGAACACACAGGGCAGCGACAGCACAATAAGCGCTGCCAGATTGACCAGACAGGACTTCTTCCTGCTCCAGTGGAAAAGATCCATACCGCAGGATATGATATTCTCAAACACCGCCAGGATCGTGGAAAATGCCGCGAACGTCATAAAGACGAAGAACAACGTTCCCCACACGCGCCCGCCTGCCATATGATTAAAAATATTCGGCAGGGTGATAAAGATCAGGCTCGGCCCCATATCCGGGCTGATATCGAAGGCAAAGCAGGTCGGGAAGATAATAAGCCCCGATACAAGCGCAACGAAGGTATCCAACACCGCGATACTCACCGACTCTCCAAGCAGCGTCCGGCTCTTGTCGATATAACTGCCAAAGATGGCCATGGCGCCGATTCCCAGACTCAAAGTGAAAAATGCCTGGTTCATCGCGGCCGTGATCGTCTCAAGAACCCCTACTTCCCGCATCCTCTGCACATCCGGAAGCAAATAGAACTTCAATCCGTCTACGCCGCCCTCTAACGTCATGCTCCGCACCGCCAATATCACAATGATGAAAAGAAGCAGCGTCATCATCACCTTGGTGATCCTCTCCACACCTTTCTGCAGGCCAAGGGAGCAGATCAGAATCCCCGCCGCCACGATGATCACCATCACCACCGTCAGCACCGACGGACTCTCCAGCATCCCCTGAAACATGCCTGCGACCTGTTCCTTGTCTTTGCCCGTAAATTTTCCGGTCAGCATCTGGTAGAAGTAGTACAGCATCCATCCTGCCACCGTCGTATAGAACATCATCAACAGATAATTCCCCGCCATGCCGAGATAGCCGTTCAAATGCCACTTCTGCCCCGGCTTCTCCAATTCCGTAAAGCTCCGGATCACACTTTTCCTGCTGGCGCGGCCCACCGCAAATTCCATCGTCATCACCGGCACGCCCATGGCGATCAGAAATAACAGATAGAACAGCACAAACATACCGCCGCCATACATCCCCGCAATATACGGAAATCTCCACACATTACCGATGCCGATCGCGCACCCCGCCGACAACAGGATAAATCCCATCCGCGAACCAAGTTTTTCTCTCTCCACTTCCCTGTTCCTCCTACGTTTGATCCTACATGGTAACCCACTTCACCTTCTCACAGATTCTACGCCGAATACCATATCCTGACGGAAAAGTTACCATGGCGTTCTAAGTATATCATACTGGCAGGATTTTTTCAGTTTTTATTTTGCTATTCGCTGATTCGGTTTTTTGTGTTCTTTCCTTCTTTCACTCTTTTCCAAAATGAGTACATTTTGAGAACTTCCCGGATATGTATTTGAGGAGGTGATACCTATGGAAAATAAGAGTGAAAGGTACAAGATATGATATCGGAAACAGTCATAGGTGTCACGGGTATTGTGGTGACGATCATCAGTATTATCGTCACATTGATCAGTATCCTGCAATCCTGTGAGAGACGTAAGAATCAAAAAAGCAACCGCCGCTCCCCAAAGTAGTTGGTTGCTTTTTTGATTAACCAATAACCAAGGTGAACCGTTTGCTTTACGGCCGGCACCTTTTATACTTATTATAGCATTCTTCGTCAAAACATCAACCGATATTCGTTCACAGATCTGCTGACAATTGATACCTCCTGCATCCCATTCGCACGGGATGCGCAGTCAGTTTGCAGTCCTGGCCACCAAACAGTTGCAACATCCTGATATGTCTTCACGGTTCCAATAATGCAACCTTGTACTTCCCCTTCTCATGCGTGATCTCAAGCGGTTGCAGCGAATACTGCGTGATCCGATACCCGTCCGTCGTCAGAGAGACGCTAAACTGTGCCGTTCCGCCTTTTACACAGGACTGCTCATACTGGGCGCTGACATAATTGCCGATGGAATAGTAAACCAGCATCTCATGGCCTTCCTGATCCTGCAGGATCTCATAAGGCTGGAGTGCATGGGGATGTGTGCCCACCACCACATCCACACCGCTCTCCAGGAAAATCTGCGCCCACTTCCTCTGAAAGTCATCGGCCTCTTCCGCATATTCCGTTCCCCAATGTGCGAAGACAAGCACGATGTCGCTCTCCCTCCTTGCGGCTTCGATCTGTGCCCGGATCTTTTCCTCATCCTCCAGCAGATGCACCATATACGGATACTTTTCCGGTATTCTCAATCCGTTCGTCCCATAAGTATAATTGAATAACGCAACACGGATCCCGTTTCTCACAAGGATCTGATACGGCTGATACGCCTGCTCCTCCTCTGCCTGTATCCCCAGACAGACCAATCCCTGATCCTCAAAGAACTTCTTCGTAAAAGTTACCCCCGCCGCTCCCCTGTCAAGCGCATGATTGGTGCCGCAGGTCACCACATCAAACCCGGCTTCCACGATGGCTTCCCCCACCTGAACGGGCGTCCCGAATCTGGGATAATCGCCGTACATGGCAGGATCGTCTACAAGCGGCGTCTCCTGATTGATCACCGCCACATCATTCCGCTCGATCAGTTCCGTGACAGCTTCATATAAAAAGTTGAAATTCCCGCCGTTATGCAGCCCATACCGGTAGATCGGTTCATGGATCAGATTATCTCCAAATACCACGAAAGATACCTCCGTCTCTTCCCTGGTAAATCCCCAGGAAGTCCAGAGCCAGCTGCTGATCTTTCCCTCCGGATCTGTGAGCAGCAGGTGGCCTTTACTTTCTCGCCAATCCTCTGCTCCTTTCTCTAAGTCCATTTGCGGAAACTGCTTCTGCTCCGAATCCGCCTGCAAAAGCTGCTTCTGCTCTGGATCCGCCTGCAGCAAACGGTCCCTAACTGACATCTCTGTCACATCCTGTCCGATATAAGAAGACATCCACCGCGGTTTCACCTTCCCCTGCCTGCACTGGTATACATAGATATGCTGTGACCATTTCCGCTCGTCCTTTTCCACCCAGAACGGCCTGCTCTCCCCAAATCTTCCGATCTTCCAGCAGAGCAGAAGCAGTTCTTCTCCACCGTCATGATCCACATCTCCAAACAGGACCTGCTGCACTTTCAGCTCTCCTGGCGAATTCCATATGACACTGTCGTCATAAACAACCGTGACCTGTCCCCTGCTAAGCGTCGCGGTATACGCTCCCATCCCGTCCCGCACCGTCATATTCTCCCAGGAAACCCACTTTGGCAGAAAAGCCCCTTCCCGCCAAAGTCCATAGAAAACGGCGCCGGTACAGACCAACGCCATTATCATTATTATGAGTCGCTTTATCATCTTTCCTCTCAAAGTTCCCTCTTCTCATCCTCCCGCATTTCACAATCACTTCCATACTCTCACTCTGCGGAATCCCACCAATAACTCTTTGTCCATTCCGGCTTCTGCACCGGCATATCCTGATTGTACATACCGTCCTCATCCTGCATCACACCGATCATCTGCCGCCATTTGGTATCCGTCAGACGATCCTCCATAGGCCATCTGAACTGATAGAAGGAATACACACTGCCTCTGGCGATCTTCAGCTTGCCGTCCACCTTCACGATCACATAGAGCAAGGACGGAACGTCCGTAGCCGCCTCCAGCACTTCTCCGTTGGGATTGGTAGCGATATCCACCACCACGGCCGCCGGAAATTCCTGTACTTCCACTCCTTCTGTGCTGCCGCTGGCCGCCTTCGCCGCCTCATACCAGAAATGCTCGATATTCCCGCCATAATTCCGGATAAAGTCATACTCCTCATCCGTCAGCACTTCATCTAGCAGCTCTTTCCTGGAGATCTCCAACAACTGGCCGGCAATTTGTGACAGGCGTGTCATATTCTCTTCCTCCGCACTGCTCAACATCCCGTAACGCTTAAGGCCCTGCGCCGTCTTGTCGGTCAGATCCACGAACCGGGCGTAGATCACCGGTTCCGGCTCCACATAGCCTCTGTCGTCCGGCTCCTGCTCATAACCGCCGCCGCCCATCTCCGCGATCACCTGTTTCGCATACAGTATCGTATCGTGCTTTAACTCCGTGAAGCTGCCCGCAAAGCACTCCAGGTCCTTCTTCTGCCACTCTTCACTCTGCATGAACATCGGATAGCCTTCGCCCTTTGCTTCCAGAAGCGGCCTTAGCGTGTGCAGCCAGCCGGCATACAGACTGGCCGACCAGAGCTCCTTATTCTCCTGCGAAAGAGTCTCCCTCAGCTTACTCATATTCTCCGAATACCCTGCATATTCCGCAGCGCCGTCCTCTTCCAGAATCCGCAGCGCCAGATCGCTGCCCAGCGCCGCCGGTACGTCCAGCACATCGGGGAGCATTCTCTTATCACCGTTTCCGTTTTCCCTGACCGCGCTGTAGATCAGCTTCTGCATAACCGCACCATCGATGGTGAAGCGCTGTCCCATAAACCGGAAGCCAAGGATCACGTTGTCTTCCCCGTCCCCGATGGGCACGGAATTGATCTGCGGCGGTGTGAGCGTGCCCGTCTTCTCATGAAACCGCGCAAACGCCTCCGCATTCCCGGCCAGGTCTTCCACCTTCATGTCTTCCCCGTAGGCTTCCGCGATCACAGGCGCATATTCGCACACTCCCAGGTCATCACTCGCCCCCGCAAAGAAGCTTGTCACGGCGTAGAGTGATTCCCAAAGGCCATACGCCTCCTCATCCTCCAATAACGCCTGGGAGATCAGCAGCGCGCTTCTGTCCAGTTCCTCGTTTCTCTGCTCGAAATGGATCCGCCCATACCACATCATGGCCTTGAAATACCGCTCCAGCTCCTGGTCGCCCTCATAATACCCGCGGGGTATGTACTGGGTATAATCCTCCATCTCCCCCGTGATCGCGGACTCATAGATCGTGTCCGCCTTCCCGATGCAGTCAAGCTCATATTGCACCAGCTCGGCAGCGTCATTATTTATGACAGTACTGTCATCCAATAGCTTCATTCCCACATTGAAAAAGGCAACATTGCGCTTCGCCGCATTCTCCCACTCACTGCCCTTTAATTTCTCATACTGTGCCGCGCTGTCGGCAAGCATTCTCCCGCTCAGCTGCCGGATATTTTCTGACAGATATGTCTTTTCTATGTTTTTCAAAAGATAGCTGAAATACAGATGATACGTATGCATCAGCGAATCCACTGTCACGAAATGGGCGATCTGCTCATACCGGTCAAGCTCATAGATCTGGAAAAACTCTCTCTCTCCTCTGCCAAACACCACGAACCCGTTCTCAGCCAGCTTCTTCTTCACCGTATCGTCCAGATAAAACTGCCACAGATTATCGATATTGCTTAAGTCAGACTCCACCGTGTATGGCTCCACGCAGGGCGTGATCCCCAATTCCTCCGAAACCGCAGCGCCGGAACCTGCAAATAACTGTGGCCGGTTTCCCGCTTTCGCTCCGTCCGCACCGCCCGTATCCGCCGCACCGTCTGCCCTTGTTACACTGTCCGCGCCTGCCGCATTCTCTGCGCCCGCAGCGCCTCCTCCCGTGCCCTCATTTTCTCCTAAAGGCGTCCCGGACTGCTCCCCGGAACTTACATCCTCTGCCTCTCCCGGCGCACCGCCCGTCTGTCCTGCGCACGCGCCAAGCGTACCGGCCAGAAGTATTCCTGCCAGAAAAGCGGCTGCTTTTCTTCTTATCTTATGTATTCCCTTTCCATGTACTTCCTGAATCCTCTTTTCCCTGCTTCCTTTCCTGTACAATTCCTCATCCCCCTTCGTAACATACCCGCTGTCTCAATTCCTGATCTTCTATGTCCGCACTTCCCTGTCAGAACAAATATACATTTATCATATCACAGCAGGCCATCTGCAGAAAGACGAAAAATTCTTAAGAATTCCTTTACGGCAACAGCCCTGCGATAACAGTTCCGCCATGAAATAACCGTCACCTTTTACCCGCACCGTATTAATACAGGATCCGCACATCTTCCTCATTGGCCGGATTGATCCGCACCGTCACCGCCTCCATATGCACGACATCGCAGGAGACCAGTTTTCCTTCTTTCAGATTCTGTAAAACGACATCTTTCGCCTCCATCATCAGCGCCAGATCATCCTCCGTATCCTTCCAGTACCAACCGAAATCAATCCTTCCCTCATCCTCCTGCCACTGTGCAAAAGGCTCCACGCACTTCGCATTATAGGTCACACGAAACCGCGCCGTATTGACCGGCACGCTGCTGTCTGTCTCAATCCTGACAGACCGGTGGTTATAGGAGCCGATCACGCCGAAAATATCCAGCTGCCCTTCCTCCGGCTCGAACGCCACGTCGATCTCATCCGTCCGCATATCCGGCTCACCCAGAATGTAGTGTCCGCCATAGGCAAACCCTTCTAATTCCATAAAGATCAGCCCTGCCCCGACTCCGCACAGCAGCACGCCGATACAAAATACGATAATTGATATCTTATGCAGTCTGCTCATAATGCACCTCCCCGTCAATCCGCTTTTCCTTACTGCCGCCGTTTTGCTCCTTTTTCCTGATCATCATGCCGAAGGCTCCGGCCGAGAGCGCCCCAAAGCATAACATGCTGCCCAGGACAAGAATCAGAATCCCCCGAAAAGGATAGCCGCCATACAGGAAGATCACCGTCGCGCCAATGCCCATCAGCGCCAACATGGCCATACCCGCGCACAACACGGAAAACAGCAGCCACGCCATATTCCAAAACAGCCTCATCCAAAAAAGACAGCAGCCCAGAAACCACCTCCACAGCCTCGCCGTACCCCGGCCCATCGTCCCGAAAAATCCGCCCATAGCGCCCTTCCTTTTCTCCTCTGTTCTTATGCTTACAGCCGCCTTTTCCACCTGCAGATCACTACCCATTTCCCTTTTCCGGTAAAAAGGCTTCCTGCACCAGTCCGCAAACCGCCTGCACGCTTTCCCCATCCGGCAAAAACCGTTCCTGATCCCCCGTACTATGCCGGATACTACTTCGCGGATCCATCTGCCGGCGCGTTGAAAAAATCCGCCCTCCGTCTCTTCCGCCTGCCCCGTCACGGCTTCCGGTTCCCCATTCTCCGACACATCGGCTCTGTCCCGCCTATGCCCTTTCAGCCATCCGACGCCTCTCATGTTTCCAAGACTCCTGCGTGATCCGGGCTGCCCCGTACCGCCGCCGCTTTTGCCAAACGCCGCCGGCCAGACGCCACGCCGCCCTACGGACATGGCATGCTTCGAATCCACATGATAAGCCGCCAGGATCTCCGCCGCCAGCTCCTGCACGGACCCGAAATCCCGGATCGCTTCCTCCTCGCTTAGTCCTTTCTGCATCTTCATATCGATATGCTGGGCATATTCTGCCAGGATATCCTCCTGTTCCTGCTCTTCCAGAACACCGAGATACTCCCGCAGATCATTCAAAAACTTCTCTTTATTCCTGTCTGCCGCCATTCTTAACCCATTCCTTTCTCTTAACCCGCGTATTCCTCTTTGCCGTATCTGTACTCCGCATCATCTTTTGACACAAATTCTCATGACTGATGAGATCCGTTACCCAATATAAATCCGTTGACCCTGGCCTGAAATTCCTCCCATTCCGCCGCCAGTTTCTCCAGATACAGGATACCGGCCGCCGTCAGATGATAATATTTCCTGGGAGGTCCTTCGGACGATTCCCGCAGGTAAGTCTCGAAGTAATGCTCATTGGTGAGGCGCTTCAGAAGCGGATAGATCGTGCCCTCATTCACATCGATGATCTCCGAGACTTCCTCCACAAGCTCATATCCGTACCTGTCCTTTCGCCGCACGGATTCCAGAACGATCAGTTCCAACACTCCTTTTTTAAATTGTGGATTCATGGCATCCCTCCCTGCAACACGCAGACGCCCCTGCAGCCTGTCGTCATCACGCAGCTTCGTCTATACTTCCGCTTTTGGTATTAGATTAAACCAACTACTATGTATTGTCAAGTACTAATTTCTTTAAGATAGTCTTAAAAAAGACCGTATGCAGCATATCCTCTACGCTGCACACGGCCTTTCTTCCATATAATTTTCTTCCATATAATTTTCTTCCATACAAAATTTTAATGTTGTCAAACGACCTGCTTATTCCTTTAACCTGACCAGTTGATCCAGATATTGCTTTCTCAGTACCACGCCTCTTATTAAAAAAATAAAGATCTGTCAGCTCCTCTTCACATCCGCGCCTCCATCAGACTGCTGGAAGCATACCGCCGCAGGCCCCGATAGAACACCGCCGCCGCGGCCGCCGACAGCAGACAGGCATACACGAGCACGGTAAAGAGCATTCCCCCGTCAAACCTGACCAGGATGTGTACCGGGTGATAAACCACCATCCCTACCGGCAGGATAAAATACAGCAGGAATCTGGAGATTCCCCGGAAGATCCCGTCCGGATAGGTGGCAAAGCTGACCAGTCCCATGACCATCTGCCCCGACAGCATTTCGACCCGCACGAACCAGAAAGCCAGGCTCCCCAGAAGCAGCGCGAATGCCGTCAACGTGACCGCCCCCGTCACCACAAACAACAGGCTAAAAAGAAAACCTCTCACGCTAAGGCCGGCGACCATAAGCAGGATCACACCGTATAGCAGATCGCCGATGGCAGATACATCCGTGGAAGAGGTCATCACCCCAAGCAGCACGCTTTTCGGCTGTACCAGATAGGAATCCAGCTTCCCGCTGACGATCAGCTCCGGCAGGGAATAGACCCTGGCAAACAGAATATGCGACAGACCGAAGGAAGCGGCCGTCAGCCCCCACAATACCATGATCTCCCGCATCGTGTACCCGCCGATCTCCTCCCGCAGCCGAAACAGGATAAACCACTGGATCAGAATGGACGCATTGTTCAGTATCATAAAAGTGACATTCATTAAGAACGTGACCTGATTGAGCATCTCCCGCATGATATTGTATTTTATGGAGAGCGCACACACCCGCACCTGGTTTTTAACCGCCGTTAACATACAGTTTCCGAACCCCCTTCCTGTAAACAGAGAACATCAATATGCACCCGGCCGCCAGATACAACCCCTGTGCCGCCAGGATCTCCACACATTTTTCCGGTTGAAAGTCCACGATCAGCTTGGCCGGCCCATAACACACCGTATAGATCGGCGTCAACTTGAAAAAGGACTGCCATGCCTTCGGAAAGATCTCAACCGGAAAGACCGTGCCCACCACCAGAAGCAGCTTATCATACAGCCACTGGAACGGCGAGGAGTCCTCGATCCAGAACGAAAGCAGGCCGATACAGATCTTAAAGACCGCATTGATGGTCAGGCCCAGTACGATACAGAGCGCCATCGCCGGAACCGTGATCAGCCGAAAACCCGGCACCGGACCTACCATCACCGTGCCGATCACCGCTGCAAGCCCCGCATACATAGGCAGCCTGATACTCCACTCTCCGGTGTATTTTGCCAGAATATACAAGGTATAATGATAGGGCTTGTTCATCAGATAGGCAATATTGCCGCCCCGGATATCCGTCTTCACCTGACGCCCCACCGCGCTTGCATTGGATCCGAACCACATCATCTCCGTCATCATCACATACCAGATCATCTGTTCCTTCGAATATCCTGCGATCAACTCTCCGGGCGACCGGTACATATAGTCCCATAACTTGACAAAAATAAAGATAAACACAAAATACCCGAAAAATCCCAACGCGATATTCGCCGCATACTGCAGGTTCTCCATCAGCACCGACCGATAGATCACCCTGTATTTGCGCCCCGGCAGGCGCCATCGCTTTTCCAGAACTCCCACATTTAATCCTGCAGGCTTCTCCTGTCTGTCCATCCTGCGATCATCCTCCCTCAACAGTCCTGTTTTCCTCACGAAGCCGTATCCCTTCCCTCCGCCTTATAAATATCCATGATGATATTCTCCAGGGGCACATTGGAGATATTGATATCCTCCACATCCGAAGCGTTGATCCGCCGCAGCGCGTCACCGATCTCAATCCTTCCGGTATCCACCTCCAGTCTGGCATGTGTCCCCTTCCGCTTCAGGATCGTGATCCCCTCCACCTGCGGCAGAGCCGTCTCCTCCTGCATCTTGACTTCCACGATCTTCTTGTGCAGGTAGTGATATTTCAAGTGCTCCATGGAATCGTCCAACACGATCTGTCCTGCGTTCACGATGATGATCCGCTTGCAGATCTTTTCGATATCGCCCACGTCATGACTGGTCAGAAAGATCGTGGTATTGAACTCCCGGTTCATCTGCCTGATCAGGGAACGGACCGATTCCTTCACGACCGGATCGAGGCCGATGGTCGGTTCATCCAGGAAAAGCACCTGCGGCTTGTGGAGCAGAGACGCCACGATTTCACACCGGATACGCTGCCCCAGGGAAAGATTCCGCACCGGCGTATTGATAAACTCCCCCAGCTCGAACCGCTCCGCCAGTTCCCCTATCCTTCTTTCCGTCTCCTTCTCCGGAATGTCATAGATCGCACCGAAGAACCGGAAATTATCATAAGGCGTCAGATGCGTCCAAAGCTGCTCCTTCTGCCCGAATACCGTCCCGATCTGATAGGCCAGCTGCCTGCGCCGCTTCGCCGGATCGATCCCCAGCACCGTTGCCCGGCCGCCGTCGGGATAAAGAATGCCCGTCAGCATCTTGATGGTGGTGCTCTTGCCCGCGCCGTTTGGTCCGATAAACGCCAGCATCTCTCCCGCGTCCACCCCGAAGGAAACTCCTTTTACTGCCCTGATCTCCTCTGTCTGCGGCCGCAGAATCGCCTGCACGCTGCCCCGCATCCCTTTTTCTTTCCGCCTTACCCGGAATGTCTTCTCCAATTCTTCTACATGAATCGCCTGCATAACTCCATCCTCCCTCAAAACTAACTTTCTTATGATATAAAAAAGAACCGCCATGTTCCATACACCTAAGTGTATCCCCATGCGGTTCTCCTATCTGCAATCCTGATTCCCGCATAGCCAAATAAGACTTTCCGTCTTACGGCCATGCTCCCTGTCGGCTTCCGCCGCCCTCAGGCTGTGACCGTAATCTGAAAAATCTGCTGCACCTGAATCATGGCTATAAATAGAACCTGATCAACTTTACTCATAATCTGTATCCTCGCATCAAATTTTCAGATAGCATATCACAGTCGCTTGCATCTGTCAAACATTTTTAAAAAATTTCTCTTGACATATTTCCTGACATATAAATATAATTATGGTGAGTCTGATCGGTCTGTGCATGGAAATCGACAGGTGTAAGCTGTGATTTTATATAATGTCTGTCATAACCGATCGTTTTAGAAGTGCACCGGACATATTGTATGTTTCGTGTATTTTTGTTTGGAAAAGAGTTTTATCGGAAATTCAGAAAGATATCATTTAATACGGAGGCTGTATATGGAAAATTTAGTTGTAAGATATGCAAAAAGAGAAGAACTTGAATCTGTAAATAAAATCCGCAAACAGGTCAATGAGGTTCATGTTAAGGGACGCCCGGATCTATTTCGCGAGGATGGGTGGCAGTTCATAGAGCCATTTGTATATACAAGATTCGACGAGGAAAACAGCGGAGTTATCGTTGCCGCCATTGAGGATGAAATCGTTGGATTTGCTGTGGTTCAGTATATCGTGAGACCGGAGTCTCCTTATAATAAAGAGCAGAAATATTTCCATATAGAGGAGTTTGGGGTAAATGAAGATCACCGGCGCAAAGGCATTGCTACTGCCATGATCGATTTTGTCAAAGAAGATGCCCGGAAACGCAGCTTTAAAAAAATAGAACTTGATATGTGGGAATTTAATCAAGATGCATTGGCATTCTATGAAAGCGCAGGCTTAAAGACTTTCAGAAGATACATGGAAAGTTATGTGTAATATACGGTGTTTCGAACCGAAGGAAAATTTGGATGAACCGTGAAGTAAAGACCGTTATTTTGATAAAATCAGGATAGAATAAATGATGAGAAAGGAGCGTTTAAACATGATTCAGATTCGGCCTGTTTCTGACCTTAGAAATAAATTCCCGGAGATTGAGACCCTCGTAAACCGTGGAGAACCTGTCTGCTTGACAAAGACCGGTTATGGTGCGATGGTAGTTTTAAGCTTGGAAGAGTTTTCCGTAATGCAAGGGGTGCACTGCATGGAAAATAAACCCTATCAGCTCCGGGTACTGAAAGCAGAAACCCAGTCAATCTGATGCAAAATCAAAAACCTGATAAAACTCTCCCACTTTTTCTTCCGAAAATTGATGTGAAACCACTACGACTGTTCTATCACTTATATTCAATACTATATCTTCAATTTTCTTTGCAGTATCTTCGTCTAAATTAGCTAATGGTTCATCCAAAATCAATACGTCTGTATTGCGTAACAATGCTCTGGCAAGACATATTCTCTTTTTTTCACCACCCGAAAAATTTGTACCATTTTCCGTAACTACAGAATTTAAAGCCTCCGTACTTGCATATTTATTTAATCCAAGATCGCACAATAGTCTAATCAGTTTTTTATCGGATATGTCCTGGTACATCGTAAGATTATTCTTCAGAGTATCATGAAACAAAACTGCCTCCTGCCGCACCACTGTCACACAATCATAAGTACTGTCAAAGTCTTCTATCGCTTCTCCATCAATTAAAAGTTCTCCCTTATTTACATCATAATATCGTAATAATAAATTTACTACGGTAGTTTTTCCGCATCCGCTTGGACCTTTTAATAAATATCTTTTACCTTTCTGAATCGTAAGGTTAAAATTCTGAAGAATTGGATTCTGATCATCATACGAAAATGAAATATGTTTAAATTTAATGTTCGAATTCAATTCCTGTAACGAGTTCATAGGATGATCCTCTACCGATAGCGCCAAAAATTTACCCATTTCCTCACAGGCTGGTTTAACAGCAATAAGCTGCCTGATAATTTCTGCTAAGGAAATCAACGGATATGATAATTGATCAATCATGCCAATTGCCACAAAGAAGTCTCCGGCTGAAAATTCACCATTTAAGACCAGAGATGCTGCACATACCATAACAATAAAATAAGACAAATAGGAAATTAATGTCGTTACAAGCCCGGAAACTGCACTTAGATTCCGATCCTTCAACATTTTTTCCATAACTTTATCATTACTTTGGTTGAACTTATCTAAAATTTTATTTTCAACCGAAAAATTCTTAATAATTTCAATTCCTGCCAGCCAGTCATTCACTTTTGCCAGATTTTCTTCAACCGCCTGCAAATACTCCGTTTGAGCTTGTTGTAAGCGTTTTTCTATGATTTTAGGAACATACAGGGGCGTTGTCAGCAGTATAATTGTTACTAATGCAATTTTCCAGTCAAGAGAAAACAACGCAATACTCACAAATACAATTTTCGATAAAATATTCCAAAAC
>CANOCU010000048.1 GCA_947564645.1 uncultured Lachnospiraceae bacterium | reverse complement strand
CGAGAGGTGCCCGCACGGTTCGGGAGGGAGCGTCCACGAGGCGCTTACCTCATGAGGGGACGATCAGGAAAATCCTCACCTGGCCGTCAAAACCGGCAGTCGTGGTCTTAAATAATGTATATTATGATACGGGATTAAATGCGCAGGAATATCATAACGCGGTGGCGCAGTGGTATCGGATCCCCAGTGTGAGCATCAGGGATACCGTCTATCGCCGTATGCAGGCGGGGGCTTATACACGTGAAGAACTGACGCAGGACGGGCTGCATCCCAATGATAAAGGACATGAACTGGTAGCAGGAGAGATTCGCGCCTTTCTGGAGTCGGTAAGAGAGCGGATAGGCGAAGAAGAGGAGGAAAACGAACTTCCACAGCCGTTGACGGCCAATGCGTATGAGCAGGCCAGACGCCTGACGATCTGCAATGTCTGTCCGGAACTTCATGGGTTCAGCGCCGATGCGCGGGAGAAGCGGGGGCATCTGGACTTCTTCCGGAACGGATGGAGCGGCCAGCAAAAAGGAGACCGGATCGTATTCCACGTAGAAGCCTCCTGCATTGCGGTACAGTACAGGAAGACCCTGAAAAAACCGGCGGCCTGCGCCAGACTGATCCTGGACGGGAAGGAAGAGGAGGCGATCGTGCTGGATGCAAACTTCGGGGAATCCTGGGGGGACTGCCTCTATCTGGAACCGGTGCTGCATCATGGTGTCTTTGGGATGCATACGGTGGAGATCGAGATCACGGAAGGGGACAGGACGACGACGCCCTTTTATCTGATGTCGCTGATCGTGGCATGAATGAAAACCCGAGGTATTACCGGATTGTCTGGTATCGCCCCGGGTTTGTTTCCTGACAGTAGTTTACGGATTCAATTTCTGGTGCCGCCTGCGGTATTCCTGGGGTGTCATATCGGTGATCTTCTTGAAGGTTTTGGAAAAATGGGAAAAATTATAGAAGCCAAGCCGGGAAGCGATCAGCCCAACGGAAAGGTTCGTGTTGGTCAGCAGCTGCCTTGCCACGCTCATCTTTTCTTTCAGCACATATTCCTTGAAAGTCCAGCCGGTATAGAAAGGAATGGATGATGCTATGGTGAACTATTATGAGCATGAAAAAATAAGCAGCCGGATCACTTTGCTGCGCAGCCTGACGGGCGAGCTGCTTTATCTTGTGGAGGGAGAAGAGCGTGTGGCGCTGATCGATACCGGAACTGGCGTAGGCGGCCTGAAAGATTTAGTCAATTCCCTTACGGATAAACCGGTGCTGGTACTTTTGACGCACGGACATGTGGATCATGCGATGGGAGCCCCGGAATTTGAGGAAGTATATATGAACCCTGCGGATATACCTGTCTATCAAAGAATGTCGCCGCTCTCGGAACGGCAGGGTTACATACAGGGCGGTTTGGATCCGAAATTATTCGCGCAGATAAAGGAGACGGATTATGTGCCTCCCGTGCCGGAACAAAAGTTTATGGCCCTGGAGGAAGGGATGGCTTTTGATCTGGGCAGCGTACACATTGATGCCTATGCATACCCTGGCCATACGCGGGGCAGCATGGTGTTTCTGATTCGGGAAGAGCGGTAATCTGATTTACAATAAAGAAAGGATTGAATGAGACGGAAGGCTGACTATTTAATCGATTTATCGGGTTTCTGGCAGATATGCCAGGAACCTTTTTTAGTACGTCCTGGCTGGGTGTGACGCATTTGAACCGGCAGGACCTGTAAATTTGTTATGCCGTTTACTATATTTACTGTAATTTGTACAGATTGACAAATCCGGGCACGACAACTGAAAAAAAAGAGTAAAAATGCACTTCGGAGGGACAAGTGTCCTTGTAAAAGAGGTGCATAAGATATATGATTACCCTATCAAGCGCGGATTATTTTATCAGAATACCTATAGGTGATGAGATTTGTCTTGTCGTTTCCTGCCAGTACGGGACGGCGGCGGACGGAGAAGATTGGGTGGGCGTATGAGGGACAATTATTTAGAAGAGGCATTTCCGTTTCTGAGAAGCATAGACCGTGGCAGGCGGGAGCAGTTCCTGGCATATTTCCGGAATGCGCCGTTGTGGGTCTTCGAGAGTTTTACCATCGAACGTCTGGAAAAGGGAAGAACTTTTATTAGCGAGGGAGAGCCTGTAGATGCGGTCTATTTTATCGGAGACGGTATCATTAAGGCGACGGATTACAGGATCTACGGTATTTCCTTTGATTTCATGCTTTTTACGAACGTATACGCTTACGGAGGCATGGAGATCATTATGGGGATCGATACCTATAAGACGTCCCTGCATACGGTCACGGACTGTATCGTGGTCAAGGTTCCGAAGGCGCAGTTTGATAAATGGATGCAGACGGATATCCAGTCGCTGCGGTATGAAGCGAAGCTGATGGGGGAATATCTGCTGGAGCAGGCGAGGAATGTACGGGCGTTTCTTTTCCTGCAGGGTTCGGACCGGCTGACTATGCTGCTGATCAACCGGTATGAGAAATATGCGGACGGCGGCGTGCTGCGGCTCAATAATGACAGACAGGAACTGTCCGATTTTACCGGACTCAGCGTGAAGACCATCACCAGGTCGGTGAAGAAGCTGAAGGAGGATGGCCTGATCTCCCGGAACGGCAATTACATTCTGGTGGACAGGAAGCAGTATGAAAGCCTGAAGGAAAGCCTTACGGAAGTCCTGTCGGATGAGTAGAAGTACGGGGTATCATGTCTTTCAAAACAATAAAATAAAATCAATACAGGAGGGAACATTATGCAGAATTATTCAGGAGAAGTCGGATTACAGTATCATTTACAGATCAGGCCCGGGGATGTGGGACGGTATGTGATCCTGCCGGGGGATCCCAAACGGTGTGCGAAGATCGCAAAGCATTTCGAGGATGCGAAGCTGATCGCCGACAGCAGAGAGTATGTGACGTACACGGGATATCTGGACGGAGAGAAGGTGAGCGTCACATCCACGGGAATCGGGGGACCGTCCGCTTCGATCGCCATTGAGGAACTGACGCTTTGCGGTGCAGATACTTTTATCCGTGTGGGGACCTGCGGCGGCATCGAACTGGATGTCAAAGGCGGTGATATCGTAGTTGCCACGGGGGCGGTGCGTATGGAGGGCACCAGCAGGGAGTATGCGCCCATAGAGTATCCGGCGGTAGCCGATTTCGAGGTGGCCAATGCGCTGGTTGCGTCCTGCAAAGAACTGGAACTGCCTCATCATGTGGGTGTTGTGCAGTGTAAGGATGCCTTTTACGGCCAGCATGAGCCGGAGCGGATGCCGGTGAGTTACGAACTGTTAAACAAGTGGGAAGCGTGGAAGCGGTTAGGCTGTAAGGCTTCCGAGATGGAGTCGGCGGCGTTGTTCATTGCAGCCAGTCATCTGCGGGTGCGCTGCGGCTCTACCTTCCTGGTAGTCGGGAACCAGGAAAGAAATGCGAAGGGGTTGGATAACCCGATTATACATGATACGGAAACGGCTATCAAAGCAGCGGTAGGAGCGATTAAGAAACTGATCAAGGCAGATCGGGAGAAAGCGCAGCAGTCCTGATCTGACGGTTGGGGACACTGTGCAAAAATATTGCAGTCTGTACCATATAAGCCGGTAGAAACCTGGGTAAGGAGAAGGCGGATGGTGCGGCCTGCAGCGGTATGGCGGCCCCTGGGGGCCGCCTTTTTGTGTGAAATTGGGGATGATCGATGGTAAATGAATTACAGGAGGAAAACATAAGATGAAACTGGTATTAAGTTTGGTTGGTATTGTTGTTATCTTAGGGCTGCTCTGGCTGTTATCCTGGGACCGGAAAAGCATTAACTGGAAGCTGGTGTTAAAAGCAGTGATCGTTCAGGCTATCCTGGCAGTTCTGATCGTAAAGGTGCCGATCGGGCAAAAGCTTGTCACCATTGCTTCTAACGGAGTGACAGCCGTTGTGAATTGCGGAAAAGACGGCCTGTCATTTGTATTCGGTGATCTTTCGGACGGATCCAGATTCAGTGTCTTTATTGTGCAGTCGCTGGGCGGTATTATATTCGTCTCCGCACTGGTGAACCTGCTGTATTATCTGGGTGTGATCGGATTTGTGGTGAAATGGCTTGGTAAGGCCGTGGGTAAACTGATGGGGACTACCGAGGTGGAAAGCTTTGTGGCGGTGGCCAATATGTTCCTGGGACAGACCAGCAGTCCGGTACTGGTCAGCAAGTATATCCGCAATTTGACAGACAGTGAGATTTTTGTTATTTTGGTTTCAGGGATGGGGAGTATGGAAGTGTCGATCCTGGCCGGATATCATGCCTGCGGCATTCCCATGGAGTATCTGCTGATCGCCAGTGTGCTGGTGCCGGTGGGAAGCATTCTGGTCTCGAAGATGATACTGCCCCAGAGTGAGACGGCTCAATCCATTACGGATGTCAAGATGGATAACAAAGGCAACAATTCCAATGTGATCGATGCCATCGCAGAGGGCGCGGGCACGGGAATGCAGATGGTCATCTCCATCGCCGCATCGCTGGTTGCCATCATCGGACTGGTGGCACTTGTTAATATGATATTAGGCATCGCGGGTATCAGTCTGGAGCAGATCTTTTCTTATCTGTTCGCACCCTTCGGATTCCTGATGGGGTTGGACGGCAAGGATGTCCTGATGGAGGGGGCGCTGCTTGGGCAGAAGATGATCCTGAACGAATTTGTAGCTTTCGGGGATCTGGGAACGATCATCGCATCCCTGGATCCAAGGACGGCTATGATAGCTTCCATTTCTCTGGCCGGATTTGCGAATGTGTCCAGCCTGGGGATCTGTGTTTCCGGTATAGCGGTGCTTTGTCCGGAGAAAAAGAGTACTCTGTCGCGGCTGGTGCTGCGTGCGATGCTTGGCGGTATGCTGGTAAGTATCTTAAGCGCGATGATCGTGGGCGTCGTGGCATTGTTCTAAAACGATTTTGAATTTGGAAAGGAAGGGTAAGATGGCGGAAAGAAAGTACAGAAGGATATTTACGATCGTGATCGATTCATTGGGAGTGGGCGCCCTGCCGGACGCCGCTTCCTATGGGGATGAAGGGACGGATACGCTGGGACATATTTCCCGAAGTGTGGAGGAATTTAAGATCCCGAACCTGCAGAAGCTTGGCATGGCGAACCTGCATCCTTTAAAGCAGGTGCCGCCGGCAGAGAACCCTTTGAGTTACTTTATGAAGATGAACGAAGCCAGCACCGGCAAGGATACCATGACCGGCCACTGGGAGATGATGGGTCTTCACATCACGAAGCCCTTCCAGACCTTTACGGAGAACGGATTTCCGCAGGAACTGCTGGATGAGCTGTCCAGACGGACCGGCCGCGTGATCATCGGCAATAAGAGCGCCAGCGGCACGGAGATTCTGGAGGAACTGGCGGAGGAAGAGATCGCTACGGGTCATATGATCGTCTATACGTCGGCGGATTCCGTACTGCAGATCTGCGGCAATGAGGAGACTTTCGGCCTGGAAGAGTTGTACCGCTGCTGCGAGATCGCAAGAGAACTTACCATGAAGGACGAGTGGAAGGTGGGCCGTGTGATCGCAAGACCTTATGTGGGCAGGAAACGGGGTGAGTTCAGGCGCACCAGCAACCGCCACGATTACGCGTTGAAACCTTATGGCCGGACAGCGTTAAATGCTTTAAAGGATGCCGGGTTTGATGTGATCTCGGTGGGTAAGATCTTTGATATCTTTGACGGTGAGGGCTTGACGGAGTCCAATAAATCCCAGAGTTCCGTCCACGGCATGGAGCAGACGATCGAGATCGCGGGAAGGGATTTTGAAGGGCTGTGCTTCGTGAATCTGGTGGATTTTGACGCCCTGTGGGGACATCGCCGTGATGTCAGGGGCTATGCGAAAGAACTGGAGAAGTTTGATGAGAAGCTGGGAGAGTTTTTGCCGCTGCTTCGGGAGGATGATCTGCTGATTATCACCGCGGATCACGGGAACGATCCGACCCATACGGGTACGGATCATACGAGAGAGAGGGTTCCTTTCCTCGCATATTCCCCGTCCATGAAGGGAAGCGGGAAGCTGGAAGATACACAGACATTTGCGGTGATCGGAGCGACCATCGCGGATAATTTCGGTGTGGAGATGCCGGAAGGAACGATCGGGACCTCCATATTGGACAGATTAGTATAGGAAAGAAGGAGAAAATCATGGATAAGAAAGACATTTTAAGAACAGTGGATCATACGCTGCTCACGCAGACAGCCACCTGGGAGGAGATCCGTAAGATTCTGGATGAGGGGATCAAGTACCATACCGCTTCGGCATGTATCCCGGCAGCTTATGTAAAACAGGCGGCGGATTATGTAGAAGGCCGTCTGCCAATCTGTACCGTGATCGGGTTTCCCAACGGATACAGCACCACGGCGGTAAAGGTTTTTGAGACGAAGGACGCCATAGAAAACGGCGCCGCAGAGATCGATATGGTGATCAATATCGGCTGGGTGAAGGATGGGAAATATCAGGAGATCGAGGATGAGATCCGGCAGATTCATGAGGCCTGCGGCGGCAGGATCCTAAAGGTGATCATCGAGACCTGTCTGCTTACTGAGGAAGAGAAGATCAGAATGTGTGAGACCGTGACCAAAGCTGGTGCGGAGTATATTAAGACCTCTACGGGCTTTTCCACTGCCGGCGCAACTTTTGCGGATGTGGAACTGATGCGCAGGCATATCGGTAAAGAAGTGAAGGTAAAGGCTGCGGGCGGCATTGCGTCCCTGGACGATGCGGAGAAATTTATCGCTTTGGGGGCAGACAGACTGGGCACCAGCAGAATGATCAAGATTGTGACGCAGGCGGATGACGGGGAAGGATATTAAGTGGAATGGAGAATAAGATGACCAATGAAGAATTGATCCTGGAAGCAAAGAAAGCCAGGGAGCATGCTTATGTGCCATACTCTCATTTTCAGGTGGGAGCGGCGCTTGTAACGAAGAGTGGTAAGATATATCATGGCTGCAATATCGAGAATGCCGCCTATGCGCCGACAAACTGTGCGGAGCGGACTGCCTTTTTCCGGGCGGTCTATGAGGGCGAGCGTGAGTTTGCAAAGATTGCGATCGTGGGCGGTCCGGAAGGCAGCGAAGCGGATGAGATGTGCGCGCCCTGCGGCGTCTGCAGACAGGTGATGATGGAGTTCTGTAACCCGGAAACCTTCCAGATCATCCTGGCGGACGGCAAGGGAAAGTGCCTGCAGCGCACGCTGAAGGAGATGCTGCCATATGGATTCGGGCCGGAGAATCTGGGAAGCCATTAAGACAGGGCGGAAGGTGTAAAGTCTTCAGAGTGCATAGACTTTACACCTTCTGGCGTTTTGGCTGTAGGATCATCACAGTTCATATTCCTCCGATGGAATGCCCAAAGAAGCCAACTTGTTTTTCACGACCTTTAGCTGATATGCAAGCTCTGGGTTGTTTGCTGTATCTGCCTTTTTAATGCGTTGCAGATTCACATAATAATCAATAGTAATTTGCTTTAGTTCATCAAGTGTCATACCCTGCATCATCCTTTCACCACCTTTAACTGATGATCCTATTACATAATCATTATAGTAGATTTATGAAAGGGAGTAAAGTTTTTTCATGCACACCCAATAATTCTTCTCCCGGATATGTCTGGCATTCCGGATGTGCGCATCGAGCATTTCCGGCGGCAGCATCCAGTCGGATCTGACTTGTCCCAGCCACTGGATGCGCTGCCGCTTCGTGGAGGTGCCGGAGAGAATGATGCCCACAGAGGCATCCGGGACGTTGAGTCCTTCATCGATCGACTTGCAGGCGATCAGAATGCGGATGCTGCCTGTGCGATTCCCCGTCCGTTATTTGCAAACCATCGCGCAAGGCATTCTTCCTGCCATTCGTAGAGTTCTCTCTTCATCAGCATTTCTTCCATGGGTCACATTTTAACACAGAGGTATCAAGAATAAAATAGCTATTTTTCACGGATCGGGAATGCGCACTGGCTGCATATTCTGTGAGAACATGATTCAAGTAATATATAGTAAACGAAAGTTCTAATATCGTTAACTATAAAATAGGAATGTGACTTGAAAACACATACGATTTCCGATATACTTTGTGTAGCTTTATAAGAAGCGGCATTATGAAGGCAGTCTATTAGAGAAAAACAGTGCTTGTATGCGCGGTTTCCGGTCCCTGTGCGGGGTTTAAACTGCGTGATAACAACACGGAAATGAGGAAAAAATGAATTACGAAGAAATGTACCAGGATCTGCAGCCCGATCAGAAAGTTCTGAAAGACTCTCTGGCCGCGCTGCAGAAATTTTATAAGGCGGTCTGTAAGGAGACCGTAGCCGGATTTGATGCAGGGACTTACTTTGAGGGCGGCGATTTCGCGGAGCAGATGCTGGCTGCCCGTGAGCGGAGAGTTTCCGGTTTATGAGATGTTCCCTTACAAGGTGAAGGTGGATGAGGATCCAGAATGAGATCGTCGGGGAACGTTTTAACCGTTTTACGGATATGGTGGACTTAGACCGTCTGGCGACGCAGGAGATCGTTGCGCAGGCGCGTACGGGGCCGTGGGCGTTCCGCGCCTGATCCGGACCGTGATGAACGAGAGAAGCTTTTCTGCGGATCCTAAGAAGGATGAGTTCCCGACAGCGGAGCAGGCAGAATGGAAAGAGGAAGGGGATACCTTCCCGCGCCGTGGGACAGTATTTTTCGGAGGCCCGGCCGAAGATCATGCGGGAGATATCGGACCGTCTGGATCTGGTGTGTGAGCAGGGGAAAGCGAGCGGTATGATCATCAGCGGTAAGTACGGAGAAGGAAAGACGCATCTTCTGAATACCGTATTTAATCTGGCCCATTCCAACAATATGGTGGTCTCCTATCTGTCTCTCAGCAAGGAAACGCCCATGGATAAGCTGTATCTTGTCTATCAGAAGCTGATCGGCAATACCTATCTACCGAAGCGGCAGCAGCCGGGTTTTATGCATAAGCTGGAGAAGATCTCCGCCAACAGCCCGGTGGCCAATGAGATGCTGCTGTACGCGGCCAAGCAGTTAGAGACGGATAAGGCACAGGGGATTCCTTATGAAGCGGGTGTAGGAGAGATTTGTGGTGACTTTTGATGATCTGTATGGGGTTAAGATCATTGTGAAGGCGTTGGTGTAACGGTTTTGAGGAGAATAAGGAGAAGGGGTATGCCTATGGGGAAAAGGAAGTTAGGCACAGGGGTGATTGGCTGCGGCGAGATCAGTGATATTTATCTGAAGAATATGATCAGCGTATTTGATAATCTGGAGGTTGTTGCGTGTGCGGCGGCCCATGTCGAAAATGCGAGAAAAAAGGCGCAGCAGTACGGCATCAGAGGCTGCACGGTAGAAGAATTGCTGTCGGATGATACGATTGATCTGGTGGTCGTCCTGACACCGGCGCCCACTCACTATGAGCTGGTGAAGAAAGCGTTAGAAGCCGGAAAGCATGTCTACACGGAGAAGGCGATGACGATCGCGCCGGATACGGCGGCAGAGCTTGTGAAGCTGGCGGACGAAAAGGGGCTGTATCTTGGTTCAGCGCCGGACACTTTCCTGGGTGCTTCCTGGCAGACAGCCAGAAAGATGATCGATGAAGGAAAGCTGGGTGAGATCACCTCTTTTCAGATCAGCGCGAACCGCAACCTGGACTTTCTGGCCAGTTTGTTCGGGTTTCTGCGGATGCCGGGCGGCGGGATCTGCTATGATTACGGCGTGTATTATCTGACGACGCTGGTGAGCCTGTTGGGGCCTGTGAAACGTGTGGCGGCGTCGGTAAAGAACGGGAGGCCCATCCGTATAAATGCAGCGCCACAGTCTCCGGAGTATGGCAAAGCGTTTGATTATCCGAATGAGAGTCAGGTCTGCGCTGTCGTGGAGTTGGAAAATGGCATTATGGGAAACTTCGCCCTAAACGGCGATTCCGTTCTTGCGGATCAAGCCGTGTTCTTACTCTACGGGACGAAGGGTATTCTGAAACTGACTGATCCCAACCAGTTTGGCGGGAAGAATGCTTTCATGGCTAACTTCTGTGATTTTTCCCAGGTTCCGGTTTGGGAGGAAATTGAGAATGAGTTTCCTTATGAGGACAACAGCCGCGGTATCGGACCTTCCGAGATGGCGGATGCGATTCTTTCCGGCAGGAAGAACCGGACGAGTAAGGAGATGGCCTATCATGTGCTGGACGTGGTAGATACGATGATGCGAAGCAGTCAGAGCGGCCGGTTTGAGGAAGTGCTGTCTGTCTGTGAGAGACCGGAGGCAATGCCTGAGAGTAAAGGGAAAATTTAAGAACAGAAAGGAAACGGATCATGGTAAAACATATTATTTTATGGAAGCTGAAAGAGGAACTGACGGCGGAAGAGAAGCAGAAGATCAAGAAGGGGATCAAGGAAGGCCTGGAAGGTCTGCAGGGAAAGATTCCCGGACTGGTGGAGATCAAAGTGCAGATAGAGAGCCTGGCCTCCTCCAATGCGGATCTGATGTTAGACTCCACGTTCACGGATGAAGCGGCGTTGAAGGGATACAGTGTACATCCGGCACACGTGGAAGTGGCCGATACGAAGGTAAGGCCTTATACGCAGATACGGTTATGTCTGGATTTTACTGTATAAGAAGAATTTGTTTGCTCGGATTGCTTTGCGACAGTCGGAGAAAGCAAGGCAAGAATGCCAAGGGGGTAAGAAGAATATGAAAACAGTCATAGTCATAGATTCATTTAAGGGAAGCCTGTCTTCGATAGAGGCGGGACAGGCTGCGGCGGAAGGGATCAAAAGAGTTTTCCCGGATGCCGTGACGCAGGTGTGTCCGCTGGCAGACGGCGGAGAGGGAACGGTAGAGACATTGATCAGCGGTATGGGCGGCGCTGTGCGCAGCCTGTCTGTTACAGGGCCGTTGGGTGAAAAGGTAAACGGAAAATACGGTATTTTGGAAGACGGGGTTACGGCAGTCATGGAGATGGCTGATGCGGCGGGGATCACCATGGTTCCGCCGGAGCAGAGAAATCCGCTGTATACGACTACCTACGGCGTGGGAGAACTGATCCGGGATGCCATAGAGAAAGGCTGCCGGAAGTTTATCATCGGCATCGGCGGCAGCGCCACCAATGACGGCGGCGTGGGGATGCTGCAGGCGCTGGGATTCGAGTTTCTTGACAGGGAAGGGAAGCCGGTCGCCCATGGTGCGCAGGGGTTGGAACAGCTGGTCTGCATCGGCACAGGGCATGCTATGAAGGAACTGACAGACTGTGCATTCCATATTGCCTGTGACGTGAAGAATGCACTGTGCGGCCCGGAGGGCTGCAGTGCGGTATTCGGCCCTCAGAAAGGGGCTGACGAAGATATGATCCGTAAGATGGACGCCTGGCTGTCGGACTACGCGGCGTTGGCGGCAGCAGCCTGTGTGGATGAGAAAGTGGATCCGGACTATCCCGGTACCGGTGCGGCGGGCGGACTTGGCTTTGCGTTCCGGACGTTTCTGCATGGTGTTCTGGAGCCGGGTGTAGAGCTGATCCTGCGGGAGACGAAGCTGGAAGAGAAGCTGCAGGATGCCGATGTGGTAGTCACCGGCGAAGGCAGGCTGGACGGACAGACCGTCATGGGAAAAGCACCCATTGGCGTGGCGGCGCTGGCAAAGAAATACGGCAAGCGTGTGGTGGCCTTTTCCGGCTGCGTGACGGAAGACGCGAGGGCATGCAACGACCATGGCATCGACGCCTTCTTCCCGATCGTGCGCGGCGCGGTGTCGCTGGAAGAGGCGATGGACCGTAAGAACGCCGCCCACAATATGGCGGATACGGCGGAGCAGGTGTTCCGGCTGATGCAGTAAGAATGCGGGGAAGGGAGCAGACATTTTTATTACTGCGATAAAACGAAACGGCGGATATTCACTGGCATCTGATGCCGGTGAATACCCGCCGTGATTCTGTTATATTTTGTTATATTCCATTATATGACATTCTATTATCCCTTAATGCCTTGCATCTTAATACCCTGCACGAAGTACTTCTGGCAGATAAAGAAGATCACCAGAACAGGAATGGTCATGGTCAGCGATACGGCCATCATCTGGCCGATCTTGGTGGTGCCCATGGAGGAATTCAGGAACTGCAGGCCGATGGCAACCGTGAATTTCTTCGTGGAATTTAAGTAGATCAACGGCTGATAGAAGTCATTCCAGTTGTACACCAGAGACATAACGCCCACGCACATGGAGACGGGCTTTACGGCCGGCAGCATGATGTGGATGAAAGTCTGGAAGGAATTGGCGCCGTCTATGGTGGCGGCCTCGTTCAGTTCCTGGGGCAGTGAGAGGAAGAACTGCCGGTAGAGGAAGATGTTGTAGGCGCCGCCGCCCAGCACGGAAGGAATGATCAGGGGCCAGTAGGTATCCACCATTCCCATCTTGAAATACAGCAGATACTGCGGGATCAGCGTTACCTGCGTGGGCAGCATCATGGTCGCCATCAGGCAGGTATACCAGAACTTGGATCCGGTAGCCGGGAACTTGGCGAAACCGTATGCAACCACCGCGGAAGAGAACACCGTCGCCACCGTATTGATGATAACGAGGAGAACGGTATTCTTCGTGAACAGCCCGAAATCAGCGACCTGCAGGCCGTTTGAGAAATTGGAGACCAACCATTTCTTCGGAATGAAGGTGGGAGGGAAGGAATAGGCCTCCGCCGTTGATTTGAATGCGGTGGTCAGCATCCAGAAAAACGGGAAAATACATACTACCGCGCAGGCAATCAGAATGATGTAGATGATCGTCATGCTGATCCGTCTGGCGGTTGTCTTTGACATTGGACGTTTATTCATATCTGTACTCCTTTTCTGCGCTGCTTTTGTCCCACTTTGTTGAGACTGCGCTCATAACTGCTTTCAGATTACGGCTTAGTTATCGTAGAACACCCATTTCTTCTGGGTAGCGTTGATGATACCGGTGAAGATCATGATCACGATAAACAGACACCATGCGATACAGGAAGCATAGCCCATCTTACCGTACTGGAAAGCATTCTGGAAGATGATCATGGCTACGGTCAGCGTGGAGTCAACCGGGCCGCCGTTGGTCAGGATGTAAGGCTGGTTGAACAGCTGGAATGCCGAGATTACGCCGATGACCAGATTGAAGAAGATGGTCGGCGTGGACAGCGGCAGCGTGATGGCGAATACCTGCCTTAAGGTGCTTGCACCGTCGATCTGGGCGCTTTCATAATAGGAATCCGGAATGTCCTGGATGCCGGCTAACATGATCAGGATCTGGTTACCCAGCGACCACAGGCACATGACTACGATACAGCCCAGCGCCAGACGCTTGTCTCCCAGCCAGTTGGGGCCCGTAATGCCGAACAAGGAAAGGACATAGTTGATGATGCCGTAGGTGCCGTTGAAGATCCATCCCCACAGGATCGTCACCGCAACGCCCGAAGTGATGTAGGGCATGTAGAATACGGTACGCCAGAATCCCAGGAATTTCACCTTGCGGCTAAGGAGCCAGCCCAGGAAGAAGGAAAGGATCAGACTTAAGGGCACATAGGCCAGCACGTAGCAGATCGTATTCCGGAAAGCGGCCTTAAACCGTACGTCCACGGTAAATGCCTGGATGAAGTTGTCGAAGCCCACGAAGTTACCGTTGCCGCTGAATCCCGAATCGGTGAAAGCCAGTGTCAGGGATTTGAACATGGGATAGACGGTCAGGACAAGAAAGAACAGCAGCCACGGTGATATGTACAGATAAAAGTTAATGTTATTCCGTTTCTGTATACCGGACATTTTTTTCTTCTTTTTACTCATACTACTCATACTTACCTCCTCAAAAATATAGCGTGACAATTCAGCCGTATCTGCGCATATATAACGCGGATCCTGCTAAAATGCCGTGATTACAAAAAATGCAGAGGAGAACGCTCCCCTCTGCATTCGATTTCTATAAACCCCCATTCCGCAGTCGGACTGACGGATGCAGGCCGGTTTCTTAGTTATTGAAAGAATAACCGGCGAACTCTGCCTCGATCTGAGGAGCATACTGATCAACCACTGCCTGAGGATCCTGATTGTCCAGAAGAACGGCTTCGATCATGGAAGTCCAGATATTACCGGAGGAAGCAAGCGTGCCGCCAAAAGGATTGATCTGGGTATCGCCCATATGTTCAACATAGTAGGAGTTGTCCAGTCCTTCTCCTTTGAAAGTGATATTCTTATAGTAGTCTTCAGCGATCTTCTTGTTGGCAGGCATACCACAGATAGCAACCTGTTTGGCCATCTCGTCGTTGGCGTAAGCAATCTCTTTCAGGAACTGCCAGCCGGCATCGGGATTCTTGCTTGTGGTGGTAACAGCCCATCCGGTAGCGTACTGTACGTTGATCTCGTCGCCGTTTGTGGAACTGGGCATCGGGCAGAAACCGATGTTGATGCCGTTCTCATCCGCATCGTTGGTCACGGTGATGGTCTCGAAACCGCCGCAGGGATACATAGCGGACTTGCCGGAAACGAAAAGTGTCTCTGCAGGAATGGTCTCCAGTGCGGTATCGTTAGGGATGATTCCCTTATCGATCAGCTCCTTGTACAGAGTAAGGGATTCTACGATCTCGGGATCGCCCATCTTGGAGGTGCTCAGATCGTCCGTGTAAGGAACGCCGCCGCATGCAAAAGGCATCATATTGTTCATGACCCAATGCTTTGCAAGGCCGTAAGTCTGGTTAGCGCCCTCGCCGCCGGCGAACTTCTGGCCCCAGTCAGCCAGATCCTTCAAGGTCCATCCCGCTTCGGGAACCGCAACACCTGCCGCCTCAAACATGTCTTTGTTGTAAGCCATAACGAAGCAGTTTGCATGGTTGGGGAAGCCTTCCAGCTTACCGTCTGTGTCGTAATAACCGTCGATCATGCCCGGTACCAATACGTCATCGAGATTAACGCCTTCTGCCTCCACATAAGGATTCAGGTCGATGTAATACTCGGTATTCATACCATAATAATCCGGGCTCATCTGCATAACGTCGCCGGCAGAACCGGAGGACAGCGCAGCGGCTGCTTTCTGATCCCAAACGCTGTCGGCGGTAGGGATGATCGTATAGGTAACATTCAGTTCCGGATGTTCTGCAACGAATATTTCGAGGGCACCCTCTCTTGACTTCGCCTCGTCGTCTGCGCCCCAGGCCCAGATGTCCAGGTCACCGGAAAGATCAGCGGAAGGTGCCGCGGCTTCTGAACTGCCGGAATCCTCTGCATTGCTCTCTGCTGCAGGTTCCTGTGTATCGGCAGCTCCTGTGTCCGCCGCAGGTGCGTTGTCTGCTGCGGGAGCCGAATCACTGCCGCCGCAGCCGGCCAATGCAACGACCATAGTAGAAGACAACAGAAGTGCAAAGGCTTTTTTGGATACTTTTTTCATGATAATCCTCTCCTTTTCTTTATTTTGCAGGGACATAAGAAAAAATGCCCAAACATTATCTTTTATGATAAGGATGTTTGGGCAGTTTATCTACAAATGAATTTGCTTGATTTTAGTCTTATTTTGCATGTCCTTCAGTGACGGGAAGCGCGGTAGACCAGTGGCGTGCAGCCGGTGATCTTCTTGAAGATCCGGTTAAAATAGCTGACGGAACCGAAGTTCAGGAGAGCGGAGATCTCCGTCACGGATTTGCGTGAATTCTGCAGCAGCTCCTGTGCCCGGCGCACCCGGATCATATTGCAGAAATCCACGTAGGAGCAGCCAAGCATCAGTTTAAAGGAGCGGCAGAAGTTGGAATAACTCATGTGTGTGAAGGACGCAGCCTCCTCCATGGAAAGCTTTTCCTCCGGATGGGTGACCAGGCGGTTGATCAGTACCTGCATTTCTTCCAGGCGGATGGGCAGAGAGTCGTTGTATTCCGGCCGGATCAGCCCTGCGTCCAACAGACTGGAGAGCAGGGAGAGGGTGTGGGCGTTTAGGCGCAGCCCCTCGGAAAAGGGGTAACCGGTGATCTCATGTGTTCCGTTTGGAACAGGCAGGGTAAGGCTTGGCACATCTGCCAGAAGCTTCTGCATACAATTCCAGGAGGGGGAATCTGCCGGCAGCTGAATGATCCCCTGCCGATGCAGTTCTCCGGCGGGCAGCAGGACGCCTTCCTGGCTGTTGTCCAGAAGATTCAGGAGCTTGTGGGAAAATTGAAGGATCAGATGTCTCCCACGTTTGTCGTTTCGAATGGAATGTACGGAAAGAGGAGGATGGAAGATCAGGGAACCGGGCATGGCGTCCACCAGACGGCCGTCGAATTCGAACTGACAGGTACCCTCTATAGTGTAATCTATCTCATAGAATAAATGGCAGTGAGAAGGAAAAGTGTAGACGACGTCAGAACCCGGGGTGGGGGGGTGAAACCGTGTACGTAGATTACGCCGCTGACATTCAGTTTGTGCGGATCGCCTCCTGCATGATACGTTTCCTGATATAACATGATATCGCCTCCCATTAAAAACTGATCTTCCCCACATTTTAACAGGATAGAGAGACTGTGTCCAGCAAAAAAGGACTAAAACTGAACAAGATCGTACCTATATAAAAACTTTCGGGTTGACTATTCTGAATCATGAGAGAATTTTTTTTGCAGACGAAGGAGGTATGAGATTTATGGGTGATGTGAATTTTATGGTGGACGCGGCGGCGCCGAGACAGCGGCTGCCTCATTTCTGGGAAAAGTGCGTGGGATCCTGTCACGGGTACACGGCGCTGCGGGAGGATTACAGACAGCAGTTGGAGAAGGCCAGTAAGGATCTGGGCTTTTCCTACGTGAGGTTCCACGGGCTTCTCGATGACGACATGTGCGTGGTGCAGGAGACGGAGCCGGGGAAGTACAGCTACAATTTCTTCAATATCGACAATGTATTTGATTTTCTGCTGCGGATCGGGATGAAGCCTTTCGTGGAGATCGGCTTTATGCCCACGCCTTTTGCATCCGGAGAGAAGACCTGTTTCCATTACAAAGGCAACATTACGCCGCCGAAGGATTATCAGGCATGGGATGATTTTATCAGCGCCATGATCCGGCATTTCGTGGAACGCTACGGGCTGGCGGAAGTGCGGCAGTGGTTCTTTGAAGTCTGGAACGAGCCCAATCTGCAGTTTTTCTTTACGGGGACGAAAGAGGACTATTTCACGCTCTATGAGCACACGGCGCGGGCCGTGAAAGCGGTGGACGGCTGTCTGCAGGTTGGCGGTCCCGCCACGGCCCTGAATGCCTGGGTGCCGGATCTGATCGCGTACTGCAGGGAGCATGAGGCGCCGCTTGATTTCATCTCGACGCATCATTATCCCACGGATGATCCGCTCTGGAACAGCGGCATGAGCCTGGAGAACTTCTTCGCGGAAGTCAGTAAGAAGGAGCAGGCGGGGGACAAGGACGCCAGAAAGAAGGCGCAGACCTACGCGAGAGGCGTGCTGGCGAAGATGACCGCGAAGACGAGGGAGGAAGCGGGGGAGTATCCGCTTTACTATACGGAATGGAACACTTCGGCGATCCTGCCGGACGAATGTCATGACTATCCTTACAGCGCGGCGCTCGTGACCAAGTCGGTGCTGGACAATATCGGCTATGTGGACGCGTACTCTTTCTGGACGTTTACGGATATCTTCGAGGAGCATCCCCAGCACAGAGGAGAATTTCATGGCGGTTTCGGGCTGCAGACGATCCACGGGATTCCGAAACCGACCTACCGGGCTTTTGAACTGCTGCATCAGCTTGGGAGCGAACGCTATCCGAGACCGGAAGAGCAGGGCAATGTGGGGATGTTTGCCGCTTCCGGCAAGGACGGCGGCCTGAACATCCTTGTGTACAACCAGCAGATACCGGGAGAACCGGCGGGAGAGGAACAGGTGACGCTGACGGTGGAGCATTTCGAGGCTTCCGGCGCGGGGATCGTGCGGGTGGATGAGGATCATGCGAACCCGCGGAAACTGTGGGACGAGATGGGATGTCCCGACTATCCCGATGCGCAGCAGATGGACAGACTGTATCTGGCGTCGAGACTTACGGAGGAGCCGCTGCAGGTGTCCAGGACGCAGGGAGGCGTGCAGGTGTCTTTCGCACTGCCGAAGGACGGCGTTGCGCTGATCAAGGTGCGCTAGAAGGATGGCGTTACGCTGATCAAGGTGCGCTAGAAGGACGGCATTGCGCTGATTAAGGTGCGTTAGAAGGATGGCGTTACGCTGATCAGGGTGTGCCGGAAGGAAGACATAGAGCATAGCGGCGGCTGGCGCGCCGGGGAGGAGAGACTTTGATCGAAGTAAAAGAACTGACTAAATATTATGGAGAGCATCTGGCGGTGGATCACCTGACCTTCTCCGTGAAGGCGGGGGAGATCCTGGGATTCTTAGGTCCCAATGGGGCGGGCAAGTCCACCACCATGAATATGCTTACCGGGTATCTCTCGGCGTCCTCAGGACAGATTCGTATCAACGGTACGGATCTGTCCGAAGATCCGCTGGAGGCGAAGCGGAATATCGGCTATCTGCCGGAATTGCCGCCTCTTTATATGGATATGACGGTGGATGAGTATCTGAAATTTATGTTCCGGCTGAAAAAGGCGTCCGGCAGGGAGAAGCGGGAGGCGCATATTGCGGACATCTGTGAGCAGGTAAAGCTGTCGGATGTCAGGGGAAGGCTGATCAGGCATCTTTCCAAGGGATACAGACAGAGAGTGGGGATTGCCCAGGCGATGATCGGTGATCCGAAGATCTTGATTCTGGATGAACCTACGGTGGGGCTGGACCCGAACCAGATCATGGAGATCCGCACGCTGATCCGGAATCTTGGCAGAGAGCATACGGTCATTCTCTCATCCCATATCCTGCAGGAGATCCAGGCAGTGTGCAGCAGGATCCTGATCCTATGCGAAGGCAGGCTGGCGGCGGACGATACGAAGGAGAATCTGACCGGACAGAATGGGAAGGAGACGAGTCTGGAGGAGATCTTCTTCCGCCTGACCGTGGGCAGTTTATAAGAGAAAGGAACGGGTAGTAAGATGACAGCAGTTTACGGAAAGGAATTGTCTTCTTATTTTAAGAATCCGCAGGGGTATATCTGTCTGGCGGTATATTATCTTCTGGGAGGGCAGTTCTTTTTGATGCAGCTTCGTTATGTGGGGACCAATGATATCTCCGGTATCTTTACCAACATGTATGCGGTGGCAGCCTTGACGCTGCCGCTTCTTACCATGCGGCTGTTTGCGGAAGAGAAACGGCAGCATACGGATCAGGCGCTTTTCACGGCACCGGTGTCTTTGGGTGAGATCGTGTGGGGAAAATTCCTGGCGGCTTTCACTTTATATCTGATGGGCGTTGTAGTGTGCGTGTTTTACTTTGCCGTGCTGAGTGCTTTCTCTGCACCGTTGTGGAGCCTTTTTATCGGCAATTTCCTGGGGCTTGTGCTTCTGGGGGCGGCCCTTGTGAGCGTGGGACTGTTTATCTCCGCGCTGACGGAAAGCCAGGTGCTGGCTGCGGTGGGAACGTTCGGCTGTATGGTATTTCTGATGCTGTTAGACGGCATCGGCGGCGCGCTGCCGCCGGCCCTTTCTTTCCTGGAAAAGCCTCTGCGGGCCCTGTCCTTCTCCGGACGCTACGCGGATTTTACAGCCGGGATCCTGCAGGTCGATCATGTGCTGTTTTTCGTCAGTGTGGTGGCGGTGTTTCATTTTTTTACCGTGCGCGTACTGGACAGGGGCAGATGGGTGGCGGATAAAAAGGTGAAGAGCGCCGGCCTCTCCATCCTGGTGACGGCAGTCTTTCTGGGCGTGGTGGTCCTGTTTAACGTGGTGGCAGCCATGATTATGAAGCGGCTTCCGGCGATCGACCTGACGGAGAATGACATTTACCAGCTGACGGAGGATTCGGTGCAGGTGATCGGGCCGCTTGAGCGGCCGGTGGAACTGATCGTCTGTTATGGCGAGGAGGATCTGAAAAGCACGGAATACGGGCGCCAGACTTATGAGATCATGAAGGGCTACGGCAGGCTTAACGAGAGGATCAGCCTGCGGTTCGCGGATCTTCTGAAGGAGCCGGAACTGGTCACGCAGTACGGAGATTACGGGGTGACGACCGGCAGTATTGTGATCCGGTCTGACGAGAGGGTCAAGGTGGTGAGCTTAAACGACTGTATGGAAACGGAGGTGGATTACACCAATTACACGTATCTGTATAAATCCCGGGCGGAGCAGGTGCTTACATCGGGCATCCTGTATGTGACCGACGAGTCGGCCGTGACGGCGTGCGTTCTTACGGGGCATGCGGAAGTGGGCTGTCAGGATATGATCAATTACCTGCAGGAAAATAATTACCGGGTCGTGGAACGAAATATCTCCTCGGAGGAGATCGATCCGCAGGCCTGTCTTGTGTTTCTGCTGGCGCCTACCACGGATTATGCGCCGGAGGAATTGGAGAAGTTAGACCGGTTCCTGGACAATGAGGGGATGTTTGGCAAGTCGCTTATCTATGTGGCATCCCATGAGCAACCGCAGCTGCCGGGACTGGAGAGCTTTCTGGCGGAGTGGGGGATCGGCGTGGGCAGCGGTCTGATCGTGGAGACGGAGTCTGCCAATGTCTATGACCAGCAGGGCTTTATGTTCAGTGCACTGTACGGGGAGGCGGCAGCACCTTATCTGGAACGGATGAAGAATCCGTCCATCCCCTTTCTGAGCTATTACAGCAGGCCGCTTTCCGTTCTCTGGGAAGAAAAGGACAACAGGAGCGCGGCGTATCTGATCGGCACCAAAGAATCCTGCACGTTATATCCGCTGGGCGAAGAATATTTTAATCCGGCGCAGGAGGAGAAGGGCGCATACGGGATCGCCGTCCTGGGAGACAGGCTGAAATATGTGGGCACGGAGGCGCACAGATCGTATGTGGCGGCCTTTGGCTCTGCGGCCATGTTCTCTTCCTCGCAGATCGTAAGCGATAATTTCGGGAATAAGGAGTTTACGGTCGGGCTGATCAATACATTGGCCGGGAAACAGAACGGGATCAGCATCCCCGGCGTGAGCTTTGCTTATGAGAAACTGCAGCTTACCAGATCCGACTATACCACGGTTTCCGTGCTGTTCGGGAGCGTGCTGCCCGGTATCGTATGCGTGGCCGGTGTCGTGATGTGGCTGCGCAGGAGGCGGTTGTGATGAGAGAAAAGAAGAAATTATTGGCGGGCTTGTGTGTGGCATTTGTCTGCCTGTTGGGAATCTGGGGCGTATTGCTTGCCACGGACGGAAACGGAGCGGACAAAGGGAACGGTGACAGCGTAGAAGAACAGGGTACAGATCAGGAGAGGGGCGAAGCTGCGGCAGGAAATGATGTGGGCAGCGGGAGCGGTGAGACTGCGGCAGAAAATGATGCGGGCAGTGGGAGCGGTGAGACTGCGGCAGGCGCCGAAACGGTGACGCTGTCTGATTTTGCCCCGGATGAGGTGGAGAAGATCGAGGTCCGGAATGCGGAAGCCGCGTATGAGATCGTCTCGTCGTCCGCTTCGGAGTTTGTGCTTGCAGGATATGAGAAGTACAGGCAGGATCAGGAGGCGTTACAGACTATGGTGCGGCTTCTTTCCTCCGTTACCGCGGCGCGGATCTACGAGCGTGACTTTGAGAAGGATAAGTTCGGCTTGACAGAGCCGGGTGCGGTGGTGACGATCACCGGCAAGGAGGAGGCGGTGACGTTCTATTTGGGAAGCTGGAATGAGAGTATGTCCGTCTGGTATGCGATGAAGGAGGGGGACGAGGGGCTGTACAGCCTTGGTAAAGGGATCGGCGATAAGATGATGGCGTCGCCTTTTGCCCTGCTTGACAGGACGCTGCTTCCGGTTCTGGATTTCACGTCGGAGGAGATGACGGAGCATCTTGACAGAATCGTGGTGGAGCGGCCGGATCTGGACGAGCCGTTAGAGATCGTGGCTTCCGCGGAACCGGCCGACGCCTATACATCGGCCTACGAGTTGGTCAGCCCGGTCGCGGTGAAGACTTCCCTCAAGGTGATGCGGGAGCAGATCGCTTCCCTGTTCGGACTCTCTGCCAGGGAAATCGTGGGGATCTATGATCCCCAAAAGGCTTCTCTGTACGGACTGAACGAGCCGTCCATGGAAATGACGGTGCGGCATGACGGCGAGGAGCTGACGCTGACGGTCGGAAAGATTGTCACAGGAAACGGGGAAGAGGGAAAAGAAAGCGGCGGCGGCAGATATTTAATCTGTTCAGATTCGGATCTGTTATATATAATAGAGGAGAGCAGCCTGCCCTTTTTCCGGGATACGGTGGACGATCTGTTCTTCGGCATGGCGCTTTTGCCGAAGATCGATGAAGTGAAAGAAGTATATCTGAAGCTGCGGGGCGAGGAGTATCTTTTTGCGCTGGCTCATGAGGAGACACTGCAGGTAGTGCTTGACGGGCAGGAACTGGATGCCGGTCTTTTCCGGGAATTCTATGCCTTCTTACTGGAGGTAGACATCGAGGAGATCAACAGGGACAGTCATACAGGAGAGCCGGTGATGGTCGTGGAATACCGTTACCTGGACGGCGGCGCCGACAGACTGGAAGCCTACGAACTGGAAAATGCAAGACGGATGGGGGTCGCGGTGAACGGAAACCCCAGCTTCGAGGGCCGCGCCGCCTATCTGGATAAACTGCGGACAGAGCTTTCCCATCTGCTGGCGGGAGAGCGGATCGATACGAACTGGTAGGAAGACCGCCTGCGGACGATTTTTCTGGAATGATCCGCAGATTATGAATACTATTGTTGGCGATAAGAACAGGAAAGGAGCAGAGTTAAACTATGAGCGTAACGTTACAAAATCCATTATTACCGGGATTCTATCCCGATCCTTCCATCTGCAGGGTGGGGGATGATTTCTACATGGTGGCATCGTCATTTTCCTATTATCCGGGGGTGCCCATTTTCCACAGCAGGGATCTTGCGCATTGGGAGCAGATCGGGCATGTACTGGACCGGCCGGAACAGCTGCCGCTTGATCCGTATGCGATCTCCGGTGGGATTTTCGCGCCGACGATCCGCTATCATGAGGGGCTTTTCTACATGATCACCACGAACGTGAACCATGGCGGCAACTTTATCGTGACGGCTAAGAAGCCGGAAGGACCGTGGTCCGAGCCGCACTGGATTAAAGGGGCGGAGGGCATCGACCCGTCGCTGTTCTGGGATGACGACGGGAAAGCTTACTATACGGGAACCTGCGGCGGCTTCGGGGGAGAGAGGCAGATGATCTGGCTGTCCGAGATCGATCTGGAGAAGTTCGAGCTGGTGGGTGAGAAGACGAAGATCTGGGGCGGTGCGATGGCGGACGCCGCATGGCCGGAGGCGCCCCATATGTACAAAGTGAACGGGTATTATTATCTGATGATCGCGGAGGGCGGGACGGAGCATTTCCATTCCGAGACCATCGCCCGGGCCGAGAAGATCACCGGCCCTTACGAGAGCTACCGGGGCAATCCGATCCTGACGCAGCGCCATCTGGGCATGAAGGCGGCCATTGCCAACACGGGACATGCCGATCTGGTGGAACTGCAGGACGGCTCCTGGTATATGGTCTTCCTGGCATCCAGACCTTACGGCGGTTACCACAAGAATCTGGGCAGAGAGACCTTTATCGCGCCGGTAGAGTGGGAGGAAGGCTGGCCCATCGTCAGTCCGGGCACGGGCCGCATCGAGTTTACCTATGAAGGACCGGATCTGCCGGTATTTGAAGCGCCTGCCGTGCCGGAGCGGGAGGAGTTCGACGGCGGCAGACTGCCGTATCACTTTAACTTCCTCGGAACGCCGGACGAGAAGACTTACAGGCTGGAGGACGGCTGTCTGAAGCTGAAGCTCTATGACAAATCCATGGGACAGGGAATGGTGGATAAGAAAGGCGGCTTCGGATTTGCGCAGCATGAGCCTCAGAGTATAGGGTTCCTGGGAAGAAGGCAGCAGCATATGTCCTTCGAGGCCAGAGCCAAATTGTGCTTTGCGCCGAAAGACAGACAGACGGCGGGGCTTGTCGTGTTACAGAATGATTATCAGCAGCTGCGTGTGGAAACAGGCCTTGGAGAAGACGGAAAGCAGGTGGTCCGGGCAGTCTGCGGCTACGGCACCAAGGATGTATCGCTGCTGCACAAGGAAGCTTCCGGTGAGTATCATGAAGATATCCTGGGAGAGGCGGCCTGGGAGCAGGCAGAGACGGTTTTTATCGTGCGCGCGCAGGGACAGGCTTTCACACTGGCCGTGGAGGACGAGGACGGCAGGGAGTGTGTGCTGGCCGGACCGGTTGACGGCGGCTTCCTGGGAAGCGAGACGGCGGGAGGCTTCGTGGGCGCTTACATCGGTATGTTTGCCAGCGGAAACGGCACGGATTATGATGAATATGCCGCATTTGACTGGTTCAGTTATCGGGGAGAAGAGTAGGATGACGGAATCGGCAGAGTCGAGGTAATGAATCCGGATATTCGGGAAATATCGTAAACAAAATTTCTAATGTCGTGAACGATAGAATGAGGTTCAGAAAAGAAAATAAAATCAGAAGATTACGGAAGGATTACGAATCATGAAGGTATTATCAAGGGTAGAAACACGTAATAGCAGGAAGGTATTGATCGTAAATGAGGAACCTTTTATCATGCTGGCGGGGGAGGTGCACAATTCCAATTCTTCCTCCGTGGATTATATGGAAGGAGTCTATGACCAGGCGGATGCATTGGGGATGAACTGTCTGCTGGTGCCGGTGACCTGGGAACTGGTGGAGCCGGAAGAGGGAGTCTTTGATTTCTCTCTGATGGACGCCCTGATCATGCAGGCTAGGGCACGGGGGAAGAAGCTTGGTTTTCTGTGGTTTGGCGCCTGGAAGAATGCGCAGTGCTACTACGCGCCGGCGTGGGTGAAGACCGATCTGGTACGTTTCCGGCGGGCGCAGATGGAGAAGGGGAAGAATTTAGTCAGGTTAAAGGAATTTTACGGAATGCCGTACACTTCTCTTTCCTATCTGTGCGACGCCACCAGAGAGGCGGACGCGCGGGCTTTCGGTATGCTGATGCGGCATCTGCGGGAGGTGGACGGCAGTACCGGCACCGTAGTGACCGTGCAGGTGGAGAATGAGACCGGTGTGATGGGCAATGCCAGAGAAGTGTCGGATGATGCGGACGCCCTTTTTGCAGCGGATGTGCCGCAGGCTTTCGTGGAACATATGAAGGCGAATGTGCACACGCTTGTTCCGGATGTGCGGGAGGCCGTGCAGAAGGGCGCGGACAGCGGCAGCTGGGAAGCGGTGTTCGGCGCGTGTGCGGAGGAGATCTTCAGCGCCTATCATATCGCGTCCTATGTGAATGCGGTGGCGGCCGCGGGCAAGACGGAGTATCCGCTGCCAATGACGGTGAACTGCTGGCTGGATAAGGGGGAGAAGCCGGGACTCTACCCGAGCGGCGGTCCGGTAGCGCGCATGATGGAAGTGTGGGAGTACTGCGCACCGCAGATTGACGTGTTTGCGCCGGATATCTACGTGCCGGATTTTCCGGGTGTGTGTGATGCTTATACGAAGCGGGGCAATCCGCTGTTTATTCCGGAATGCGCGACGCACAGCTATGCAGGCGTGCGGGAAGTGTATGCGGTGGGACACTATCATGCCATGTGCTACTCGCCTTTTGGGTTTGAGGATATCGGTAAACCGTTCAATGCACAGCAAGGTGCACTGTTCGGTATGGACGTGAGCGATCCGGCACTCAAAACCCCTCAGAATGTGGAGGAATATTATTGGTTTACCCATAATCTGCAGGAGATGATGCCGCTTCTGGCCGGCAAATATGGAACGGCGGATCTGCAGGCGGTGTCTGTCGAACGGAAAGAGGAAAATGAGATGGTATTCGGTTCCTTCGGTTTCCGGGTGATCCTGGAGCATGCGCGGATCAAGGACAACAGGAGCGTGTGTCTGGTCTTAAAGGAGACGGAGGATACCTTCTACGTTATGGTACACGCAGCCGGACTTGCCTTCTTTACCACGGACGAGAAGAAACCAAATGTTGACATTCTGGTGTTGGAGGAAGGCCGGTTCCGGGACGGCGTGTGGACGGCCGGGCGCAGATTTAACGGTGATGAAGTGTCCGGTATGATATACGAGGAACCGACGATGCTTAAGGTGAAGCTGTTTGCTTACGAATAATGTGCAGAGAAGAAATCCGGGCAGACGGTACTTGTCGTGATATAATCTGCCTGTCTGCATGCAGGCGGGAGGCAAAGAAAGAAGGAGAAAGTAATCGAGATGGAGATATTAAGTTATACAAGACAACCGAAAGAGGATATTATCTATGGAAAGCGGATGGCATACAGTATGCATCTTGCCTGGCGGGGAGAGGACGGGAAGTTTCGTCCCTTCCACCACAATGAGGGAATCCTGTACGCTAAGGCGCTGCAGAATCCGGAGGACGGTACGCTGGATGCGAGATGTTTGAGAAATCCGTGGCTTTTTGCACTGAAGGAGGGCGGTTACGGCGTTCTGGCGGTGCGCACCGGGGCGGAAGGAGAGGTGGATCCGGCCAGCCAGGGCTGTGTGCTTTTCTTTGTCAGCCTCGACCTGGTCCATTATGAGGAAAAGGGACTGTGCCGTCTGCAGGAAGCCGGGGAGATCGCGGCGGTTCGCTGTGCCTTTGACGAGAAGGAGGAGGCCTACAGGATCTGCTGGCAGACTGAGGCCGGAAAGTGGATGGAGGGCGTGTGCGACCTTTCGGAATGTACACGGGAAAATGTGCAGGATGAAGCACAGGAAGAAATGCGGCCCGGGACGGATACCGTGAAGGAGACGGCAGAGCCGGTCATCCCCGCGCCGTCTTTTGCCGCGGCACAGCTGGAGCGGATCGAGGGCGCCGTGCCCTGCAATACGATCGTTATTCCGGAAGAAGCCGGGGAGTATCTGCAAAAGAAACTGCTCGTTCCGGTCTGCACGGGCATGACTTTGTCCAAGGAAGGACCCTTCCATTCCGTGGAGGAGCTTAAGGAGGTCAGGGCCGTTGCCACATACAGTGACGGAACGAAGGTTGCGCGGAAGATTGACTGGGAAGATGCGCAGGGAGAGGCGCCTTGTACGGTCCGCGGTCGTGTGCATCAGGAGCATTTTCCGAATCCTTTTGCCGGACATCGGGCGGATCCGGTCTGCATGTATCGGGACGGAAAGTACTATTTTATCGCCACCAATGATGCGGATGATAATCATACGCTCTATATGCGCTGCGCCGACACGCTGGAAGGAATATTGACGGCAGAGGAAGTGCTTTTCTTAGATTCGGATACGTATCCGGGGATCGGCGGACTGCTGTGGGCGCCGGAATTTCATGAGGTGGGCGGTCAGCTGTATGTCTTCCATGCGGCCACGTCCGGTGAATTCTATCATGAGGAATCCCGTGTGCGCAAGCTGCAAGAAGGCGGCGACCCGATCCGTAAGGAGGACTGGTCTGCGCCGGTGATGGTCGTTAAGAAAGACGGTTCCCCGTTATGCGAGGAAGGCAAAGTGATCTCTCTGGATATGACGACCTTTTCTTATGAGGGCGCTACTTATGCCATGTGGTCACAGCGTCAGTTCCTGCCGGTGGACCAGGGCGCATGGCTGTACCTGGCACGGATTGATGAGAGGGAGCCGTGGAAGCTTCTGACAGACCCGGTATGCATCGCCAGACCGGAGTATGGCTGGGAGAACAATCACACCTATGTGGTGGAAGGGCCTTATGCGCTTATGCGGGACGGGCAGCTGATGATCACTTACGCCGCTGCCGCCGTCGATGCCACCTATACGGTGGGGCTCTTAAAGCCTGTGATGGGCAGCGATATTCTGGATCCGGCGAACTGGCGCAAGAGTAATTATCCGCTGATGTCTTCCGCTTCCGTGGAAGGGGAGTACGGTACCGGCCACAATTCCTATCTGACCGATGAGAACGGGTTGGTGTGGAATTTCTATCATATGCGGGCCGGTGTGGATGGGCCGCGCTCTTCCGCCGCACGCAGGACGCATTTCGATATCGACGGGGAGCCGATGTTGGATGTGACGGAGGAGAGAGATCTGCCGGAGGCCTTCCGGACTGTGGAGGCGCAGATCCGATAACGATGGAATTCATAACCAATTTTTATCAGATCATTTTGATGCACATAACATAGGATTGCATTATAGTCGGTGAGATGATATATTCTACTGGTAAGGAATCGTATTCCTGAGGACGGAAATATTTGGGAGACAGAATCAGAATGATTACATTAAAGGAGATCGCCAGGGAATGCAACGTTTCGCCGACGACCGTGTCGAATATTTTAAACGGCAAACCCAAGGTCAGCGAAGAGACGAAGGAGAGAGTACTGGAGACCGTTAACAGGCTTGGGTACAGACCTAATTATATCGCGCAGGGGCTGCGGAACCAGAAGACGAAGATGATCGGCATCATAGCGGAAGATATCGCACAGTTCACGACGCCCGAGATCGTGGAGGGGATCATGAGTTACTGCGAGGAGAACGGCTACCGCTCTATCGTGAAGAATCTCAGACTCTATGCCAGGTGGAGTGATTCCTGGTACAATAAGGAATCCGATTACCATGCGATTTTGGAACCGGCCATCCGGGAACTGACGTCGATTATGGTGGACGGGATCATTTATGTGGCTGGACATGCCAGGATAATACACTGCTTCCCGGAGAATTTTACCACGCCGGCGGTGATGACCTATGCTTTTGACAGCAATCCCAGGATACCTTCCGTGGGAATCGATGACCAGGGATCGGCGTATGAGATCGTGAAGTATCTGATCGCCAAAGGGCATCGTAAGATCGGCGTCATCGGCGGCCGGGCGGATAATATTCATACGCAGCAGAGACTGTTGGGCTACCAGAAGGCGTTGTTCGAGCACCAGGTCCTGTATAATCCGGCCTGGATCCGGTATGCCGCATGGGATGAAGCAAGCGCATATGTGGAGGCGCGGGAGCTTCTGAAGACGGATGTGACGGCAGTCTTCTGTATGGCGGACAGAATGGCGGGCGGGCTTTACCGCTGTCTGAACGAGAACGGTAAGCGGGCCGGTGCAGACATAGCGGTGGTCGGATTTGACGGACAGGAGATTTCGGAATACTTCATTCCGGGGCTGACTACGATGGCGCTGCCGCTCAGAAAGATCGGACATGTGTCCGCCGAGCTGCTGCTTGGGCAGATCGAATGCGGGGAGAACCAGGCGCAGCAGGAGGATGAGGCGGAGAAGGTCCTGATACCCTGCACTTTTATAGAACGTGAATCGGTACATCAGATTTAGAATCATTTTTCAGCCGGGACGATGAACTGTTCCGGCTGTTTTTGACTTTATAGGAAAGTCCGTCGTTAGACGGACATGGAATCACGAGTTTGCGAAGCAAATCTCGCAAGAATGCGAAGCAT
>CANOCU010000047.1 GCA_947564645.1 uncultured Lachnospiraceae bacterium | reverse complement strand
CCCACGTATCCAGCTTGGAAGGCTGGTGTTCTACCATTGAACTACACCCGCATGTTAATATAAAGCTCTATGCTACCTATATTATATAATATTTCATGATTCCGGATCTGATCCTTTAGAAATAGCTGCATCGGGGTGACAGGATTCGAACCTGCGACCTCCTGGTCCCAAACCAGGCGCTCTAGCCAAGCTGAGCCACACCCCGAAATATACCTGTGACTATTCCCTTCACAACGCAAGCTATATTATATAATATACCAAATATTCTGTCAACTGCCTTTTCTTACTTTTTGAAACTGCCGGTTCAGCCTGTCGGTTCAGCGATGAAGTCAAATACTCCGCCGCAAGCAACGCTCATCAAGCTTGAAACGCCCCTAGGGCCGGGGTATTCGGTCTACGCTCTGCTCCGATCCGTTGAACATGCGCCACTGGCGCATAGCGCCCCTCGCGGCATTCGCCAAGCCATGATTCATGGCTTTATACTCGTGCAAGCACGGTACTTGGCTCATTGCCCGCGGGAATAAAAGATGACTCGCAAAGAGTAAGGCCTGCTCTTATTTCAAATAGTTGATCGTATAATGCGCTTCTCCCTCTCTGTCTATCTCCATGAGCACATAACTTGGTCTGTGGTTCTCCTGTCTGGGATAACTGAGACTGCCGGGATTAACAAGCGTGATATCATTGCCGATCTCCACTACCGGTTTATGAGTATGTCCGCACATCACGATATCCACGTTCCTGTTCCTGGCTTCCTCCTTGATGATCTCATTGTTCATGGCTATGTAATAATTATGTCCGTGGGTCAGCCAGACTTTGTATCCGCCTATCATGAACTCTTTCTCCCTGGGAAGATCCGAAAAGAAATCATTATTTCCCTGTACAATCTCCACCGGACACCCGGCCGCTTTTTCGATCAGCACTTCGCTTCCTTCCACATCACCGCAATGCACCATAAGATCCACCGGAGCCGTCTTCTCCACTACTTTCAGAAAATTCGTATTATTTCTATGAGTATCACTTACGATCAATATTTTCATACACAGCTCCACACATCCACTCTAATATTTACAGAAATCTGCTCTTTAATTCGCCTTTCATTGCCTTAAGCGCCCTGGCTCTGTGACTGACATGATTCTTCTCCTCCATGCTCAGCTCGGCCGTGGTACGGCCATATTCCGGAACATAGAAGATCGGGTCATAACCGAATCCGTTCTTTCCTTTCTCCTCATAATCGATTCTGCCCTCTATCACACCTCTGGTCGTGATCACACTGCCATCCGGCAGCACTGCCGCTATGGCACACACAAATCTGGCCGTTCTCTTATTATCTGGCACACCCTCGAGTCTGTCAATCAAATTTTTATTTTTAATGGCATAGGGCGTATCCTCACCCAGATATCTGGCGGAATAGATGCCAGGCTCTTTATTCAGATAATCTATCTCCAGCCCGGAATCATCTGCCAGCACCACTATCTCCGCCTGCGATATGGCCGCCGCTTTCTTCGCCTGTGCCGCTACCGCCTGCGCCTTGATCGTCGCATTCTCTTCAAAGGTAGTTCCGTTCTCTTCTATCCCGGTTTCGATCCCTGCCTCCTTCATGGACAGAACCTGTGCATCCAAGTCTCGCAGTATTTCCCTGATCTCCCGCATTTTTCCTTCGTTTCCTGTCGCGAAAATAATCTTTTTCACTCTACCCGCTCCTTTAATCTGCTTCATACGCCTTAACGATCGCCTGATAGATTCCCTCCGCGATTCGTTGAATATAATCCTCCCGCTGCAAAAGAATGGCTTCCTGACCGTTCGTAAGATAACCGACCTTAATAGCGGCCACCGGTACTGTAGCCTCGTTAATGACCGTATCTGACGTCCCCGCCTCCAAAAGCCCGTTAGCCTTACCGCTGATGGCAGTCACTACCTCACGTTCCAACAGATCCGCCAATTCCACACTTCCGAACCCCGGAATAAAAAATCTGCTGTTATATACGGCTTCCGTTCCATACTGCTTGCTGCTTTCTGCACTTCCTACTTCAATGCGGATCAGCATATCCGCCTTGGTGGCCGCCGCCAGTCCTACCCGGTCATTATCTTCCGGATTGCTGTCATCCATTCTCGTATAATATACCTTGATATCCGTCTCATCCAGCTTTTCTTTCAATGCACGGGCAATATTTAGTGTGATCTCTTTTGCCGTCACGGTATCGCTTGCAATACCGGTTTCATCCATACCGTAAGCCGGATCGATCACCACGATCTTATCATAAACCTCCTTCGGCGGCACAAACTCTATATAAAGCGTATTATCTTCAAAAATACTGTAATACTCATATACATCCGTCAGCTTAAACTGCAGACAGATTCTCTTTTTCTCCACCTGAAAATGACCGTCCAGTACCTTCTCACAATTGCCGTACACACTGTTATTCTCATAGAAGCTGCCCTTGTCAGACATCTCCTCAGGCGCAATGCTCACCCAAAGTTCCCGGTCCATATAATGATTCTCGATCGTAACCTGTTCTACACGCACATCCGTGGGAATCGGTATGCAAAAATAATTCGTGCTCTTACTGTCACACTCGATCGAGATCCGATTGGCATCCTCTGTCCCTGTCACTGCGCTGCCGCCGTTCTCTGACCGGCCTCCGTTTCTCTCCGCCGCCTGCACGACCTCATCCTGGGCCACATCCGCCACCACCACGATCTTATTGGCGCAGAAATGCAGCATTACTCCCATGGCGGCCGCCACAAACAACAGACAAAGCACCGTTGTTTTTTTCATTAACTGACTCTGCATAATATCGCTACCTTTTTCTCCTTTTACCGCTCTGCTCTTCTATTCTTTCCGCCTGCCGGGTCTTGGCCCCGCAAACTGGTAGAAATAAGTCTTCATCATACCATTGTACAGCTTCCTGTTCTTATCCGCCTTGCGGCCGATGGCCTGCTCCGCCTTCTCATAAGAAGTGATCAGATACATGGACCAGCTGTCCAACATCCGGTAACGCTCCCCGATCGTGCCGTAAAGCCGTGACAGACTCTCCTTATCCGAAAGCCGCTCCCCGTAAGGCGGGTTCGTGATGATAAAGCCGTACTTCTTCGGATGACTCAGCGCTTCGACGCCCCGGCGCTGAAAATGGATCAGTTCCTCCACCCCGGCCATCCTGGCGTTGGCTCTGGCAATGGACACCATCTCATCGTCGATATCATACCCCTGGATGTCCGTCTCCACCTGCAGGTCGATCATGGACTCCGCTTCGTCCACAGCCCGGTACCAGTCCTTGCGGCCCGCGATATGTCCCCAGTCTTCCGCCGTAAAGCTGCGGTTCATGCCCGGCGCCATATGAGCCGCCATCATGGCCGCCTCAATGGGGATCGTGCCGCTGCCGCAGAAAGGATCCACCAGAATACGGTCTCCCCGCCAGGGCGTCAGCATGATCAGCGCCGCCGCCAGGTTCTCCGCAATGGGCGCCCTGGCCGTCAGCTTCCGGTACCCCCGCTTGTGCAGAGAATCCCCCGTGGTATCTAACCCCACCGTCACCTCGTCTTTCATCAGAAAAACCCTCACCGGATAGGAAGCGCCGCTTTCCGCAAACCAGTCCATATGATAAGACTGCCTCATCTGCTCCACCATCGCCTTTTTCATGACAGACTGTATATCGGAGGGACTGAAAAGCTTACTCTTCACACTGGCCGCTTTCGCCACCCAGAACTTACCGTCCTTCGGTATGTAATCGCTCCAGGGGATGGCCTTCGTCCCCTGAAAAAGCGCCTCGAAGGTCTCCGCATGGAAACTTCCCACCTTAAGAAGCACCCTTTCCGCCGTCCGCAGGAAAATATTGGCGCGGCAAAGCGCCTGCGCATCTCCGGCAAAGGTGACGCGTCCGTCCTCCACCGCCGTGATCTCATACCCCAGATCCGTGATCTCTTTCTTTAGAACTGCCTCCAGCCCGAAATGACAGGGCACGATATATTCTAATCTTTCCATATACTTCTATGATCCTCTTTATTCTTATCGCGTTACTGATCCTTGCTGCTCGCACAGCTGTCGTTCACAGCTGCTTCTGACAGCCCCACGGTTCCTATTGTATCCTAAAATACATCAAATAACAATCTAAAAACGCAGAAAGCGATACGGTCAAAACGACCATACCGCTTTCTGCCAAAGAGCTGCCGCCAGCTTACGCGCTCTTAGTAGTTGTTCTTCTGATTGTCCTGTGCGTTGCTTCCGGAACTGTTCTTAGAACTGTTCTTCTGGCTGTTCTGACTGTTCTGGCTGTTGTTCTTGTCCTGCTGCTTGTCGTTCTGAGAATTCTGGTTATAATCGTTCTTAGACATCTCAAATACCTCCTGATTGATTTAATAGTCAACAACATTGGAAATGTCGTTTTCGGCCATGCAAAAGCTTCCGTATATGGCTTTGGCAGGAGCCGGAAGCAGACATTTGTCATGTCGTTTACTATAGTTACAGGAATAGTATTGCAGGTTTGCTGACGGAATATACATCCGATTTTCAAATTATTTTAGTTAACGGCATTAGAAAGTTCGTTTACTATCTGTTATCATGAAAGATCATCCATGCCTGCTGCCCTGGATCACCTTCACCACTAACAGTACGATCAGCACTGCCATGATCACCGGCGCGAAAATATAAAGAAGCGAACTCACCAGACCGATCACGATCAGGGCGAACACCACGACGATCAGCATCATCAGCCATCCCGGAAGCATGACCCTTCTCACACGGCCTGTCCGGTCATACCCGGCGTCCTGTACGTCTCCCGCCACTTCCTCGTCATACTGGCGGGAGGCCCCGTTTCCCACACCGGCTTTGCTGGCCTCTATGATGCTCCTCGCCAGCAGCCTCGGCTCTCCTAACTGCGCCAGTACTTCCGCTTCCGTCCGCCCCTTGTGAATCTCCGAATCGATATACTCTCTGTAATACCGCACATGTTCGGCCACCTGTGATGCGGACAGGCCGCCCGCCAGAGAATGCTGTAATCTGGTGATAAATTCTTCCTTATTCAACTCCCGTATCCTCCGTACATCCCTTTAAAATACCTTGTAGAACGCATCCATTGTAGCATACTCTCTTGCGGTTTTCCACAACTTAAAGCTTTTTTAGGCTTTTTTAAAAAAGAAGGCCGCCGCAGATCTGCGGAAGCCCTCTTTTTTTCATCCTGTTCTATACGATCATGCCGTCCGTTACATGTGCAAACGGTCCGGCCGTCACATGCTGCGTCTTCTCGCCGAAATAATCTTCGTCGAAGGTGATCGGCGTCCCGTCCGGATTCTCATAGCGCTGCTCCGGCTCGAAGGCCATGCCCAACGTCTCCGTGGTGATCAGCTTCTCTTCTCCTTCCGGCAGGAACTCGCCCAGATTGGTGCAGAGTCTGAAACTGCCGTCCTCTTCCTTCAGTTCCAGTCTTATGGTGTGCTCGGTATCCACCGTGAAATCCTGCTCCTTATCACAGGGCTTCGCGCCGTTATAGTAGCGGTTGCCGCCCGTCCATACCGGCAGCGGAATGTAATACCGGTCGCTTGGCGCAGATCCCATACCGCAATAACCGTCGAATTCCTTCTCCCACTCCTCGTAAGTCTGATACCCGTCATAAGGCTTAGTGCCCGCCGTGGTATTGAAGTCGTCCCACATCTTCGGAGCCGCGGCAGCCGCCTCCTCCACGCTCTTTAAGAATGCGGGCACCTCCTGCTGCACGAACACATTGTTATAGAAGCGCATATCGCCGTGCAGGATCGTCATAAAGCCCGCCACCTCCGTGCGGTGCGGCACATGATAAGGGGTATAGCGGGGCGACTGCAGCGTCTTCGCGCCGTTGTTCACACCCGTTCCCACAGCCGTAATGGAGCCCGCGATCAGGTTATGTACCACAGCCACGCCCTGGGTCGGCATCTTGAAGGATCTTCTGGAAAGAAGAAGGTTGTGGTCCACCAGCGTAGGTCCATGGGACACTTCGATGAAGATATCCTCTCCGATGGCTTCCGCCGCCTTGGCCTCCTCGCTCAGAAGATGATCGAAAGGCAGTGTATTGTCATGGAACAGGTTGCGGGTCACACGGGTGCCCTGCGCCTGCCAGTCAAGCCACAGACCACGGGTACAGTGGTGGAAGTGGTTCCGTCTGATCGTCACATCGATGGCCGCATGCATCTTGATACCGCCGATCTCCGCACCCGCCAGGTTCTGGCGGTTGTTGATGTGATGGATATGGTTATCCTCGATCACGGAGAACACGCCGCCCAGATGACCCACGATACCGGTCTGTCCGCAGTCATGGATATTGCATCTGCGCACGATGTGGGAGCCGATCTGCTCCTTCGTCCAGCCTTCCCGCTGCGCCTGGCAGATGCAGTCGCGTTCCGTCTGCGTACCGTCCTTAAATTTCCATTTCAGCCATTTGTTATCGTTCTCCGGCTGCAGATATTTACCCAGAGAGATACCGCTGCACTTGGAATGGGAAATCTCACAGTCCTCGATGATCCATCCTTTAGACCAGTGCGGCCCGATCATGCCTTCCTGATACGCGGTGGGCGGCGCCCACTGAGTCGCGGCTTTGGTCACCGTAAAGCCCGACAGGGTGATATGACCGATCCCCTCCTGCTCCGGGTAGAAGCAGCTGCGGCGCACATTGATCTCCACGTTCTCCTTGCGCGGATCGAACTCATGAAAATTGGCGTAGATAACGGTCGCATCCTGCTCTTCCTCCTGCTCGGTGAACCAGGTATAGACCGTAAAGTCCGGATCCCAGGAAGCCATCGCGCGGACCGGATTCTTCACCTGCTCCAATGTCGTCACTTCGTACATGGCCTTGTCGTTCAGATACACTTCCCCGGTATGGGCGATAAAGGATGCGATAAACCAGTCGCCGCTGACAAGCGTGGTAAAAGGGTTATACGCTCCAAACAGGCTGTTGGGCAGGGTGCACTTCCACACGCTGCCTTCCACCTGCTCCCAGTCTGTCACAGGTTCTGCGCCCGTGATCACGGCCGCGCCCTTTTCCTCCGACCGGTATACGATCCTTGCTTCCTGCGTCCCCGCATTCCTGGGATCGACCGCCTCTCTGTAGATGCCCGGCGCTACGATGATCTCGTCGCCCGGCTGCGCGAGCGCGGCCGCCTCCTGGATCGTCCGAAAGGGACTTTGTTTCGTGCCGTCGCCGGTCTGCGGCACGGCTGCTGATACGTAATACTTCATAGCTTGTTCCTCCTGTTCTGATCGTCTGAAGATAGCCGGCACATTCCGTTGCCGGCTGACCCGTTATCCTTTATGATCAGTATATAGGATTGTCCGCTCTTAGTTTTTACAAAACAGGTGATAACTTAACAAATCCGGATATAATTTCTGAAATTCCAGGTGTCATTCTATCATTCATTAAGAAGAGACAGATGCTCAGTATACCGTCCGCTGATGCTCCCGCCTGTATTCCCTCGGCGACTGCCCCTTCTTCCGCTTAAAGGCCAGGCTGAAATGACTGACACTGCCAAAATGCAGCTGATCGGCGATCTCGCTGATCTTCCGGTCGGAGAAGAGCAGCATGTTACAGGCGGCCTCCAGCTTCTTGTCGATGATATATTCGGTGATGGGAATCCCCTCATATTGTTTAAAGAGCTTCTGCAGATATTCCTTCGAGATCCCCACCGACTTTGCCAGTTCGTCGATGGAGATCTGTTCGAACCGTCTCGTGACGACGGCCTTCTTACACTCCTCCACATGACGGTTTAAGGCAGTTTCTTTCTTCTTCCGCTCCCGGACCAGACGGGCAAAGCGCAGATAACATTCGCCGTGTACCTTGTGGATCTCCTGAATATCCCTGCAGGCCGCGATCTTTTTCAGGAAAAGGTCATTGTACAGGAAAGCCTCCTTAGAACTGATCCCGCCTTCCACGGCGGCTCTCGCCGCAAGAGAGATCCCCGTCACCGCCATATATTCCTCATTCTTCTTCACGTCTTCCAGAATGATCGGATGCGGCAGTTCGATATCATCGATATGCTGCTCCAGATACGCTGCATTGCCTTCCCGGATGCAGTCATACAGCTTCTCCTCCTCCTGATAGGTGTGATTGCGCTGAAACGCCTCCATCTGCCAGACTTCCTCCGCCATGGATTCCTGATCGCTCACCCCGTATACCAGACTCTTCTCTTCCGCCTGTCCACGCTCCCCCGCCCCGTCCGTCTCTTCGGTCTCATCGCGCAGCAGAAACCAGGCCACATTCCGCATGTTCTCTATGCGGCATTCCGGGTAGTCTCCCAGCCTGTTCCGGCGCAGAAAGCGCTTTGCCTCCAGTGTATGTAACGGTCCATAGCAAAAAGGCCCCAGTATATAGATCCTGCCATTCGCCCGACAGCCGTATAGCCCGATCGGCACCTGCTCATGGTAGGGTACAAACACCTGGCCGGCTTCCCTCTCTCCAAGCAGCTTCTGCAGCTCCCGAAAGATCTGTCCGTCATATGCCGTTTGGCCATGCTTCCCTGCCCCGAAGCTGCCCTGCAGCTCCCAGGATTCCGTATAGACACGAATCGGCAGCCTGCTTAACCTGTAGATCAGTTCCAATATGGATTCATCCCACATAGTCTCGTACCTCATGATTCAAAAATCCCGCATCCATACGGGTGCGGGGCTTTAAGCTTCCGTCAAACTTAATCTTCTATACTGATATAGATAATAACACAAACCCATACGGTTATCTACCCTTTTTCACGGCAAGCCAAGTTTTGCCGTAACAGGGAAGCCAAAGTCTGCTTACCTGTTACCCATTGTCCACTGAGGGTATGATCGATCCTGTCATACAACATCATGTGTCTGAAATTTTTACAGACACTAGTTTCTGCAAAGGGGTTGTTTTTGCCAGGCAGTTATGACAAAATATGATTTGGCGAACTCTAACCCAGGGTTATAGTTTGAGAGCATCCCGGCGCACCGGGACGAAGTGATCTGTTATGATTTGAGGCAGCAGGGAAGTCATAAGGTTGAACTGTTACGATTTGAGGGAGTTTCCAGGCATGAGTCAGTATATGTCCATCGGCAAAGTATCCAAACTGAAGAATGTGAGCATCAAGTCCCTGCGCTACTATGACCAGATCGGCATCCTGAAACCGGCCTTCGTCAACACGGAGACGAACTACAGATACTATACGGAAGACCAGCTTTATCTGTTAGATGCGATCACGGTCTGCATCAAGCTGGGCATTCCGCTCAAAGACCTGAACAACTATGTCAATAAAGGTTCCATCAACCTGCAGAAGCTGCTCTACGACGGCAAGATCCTGGCGGAGCAGAAGATCCTGGAGATCCACAGCTGTCTCGGCGCCCTGCAGGAGACCCTGCAGAAAATGGGCAGTTCCGTCACCGGTATGGCCAGGATCCCCGAAAGCCGCAGCGGTATCCTGCTGCCCGACGGCTTCTACCAGAGCACCATTGCCGCAAGATGCCTGCTCACCGTGCCGTTAGAGGAGATGGACACACCGAAATATTACGGACAGCACATCTTAAGGCTGTTCGTCACCGCACAGCAGACCGGGATCACGGCCGCATACCCCTCAGGTATCCTGCATGAGTACCGGGACGGGATCTATTCCCGCCATATGTTCCTCACGGTCAGCACCGATTCCGCAAAGACGCTGCTGCAGGATACGTCTTCCGACACGCAGGCTTCCACCCGGGCTCTGCCCCAGGGAACCGCCTTCCATATGCCGGAAGCCTTCTCGGATCATTCCGGCAATATCTTTCGTCTGCTTCCGGAAGGCAGCTATGCCTGCCGCAGAATCTCTACCCACATGGCAGACTTTACATCCGTCCGGGAAGAGATGAAAGAAGTGCTGAAAGAGCAGGACTTCTGTATTATCGAGACCGATACCCTCTCGGAGAAAAATAAGAAAGACGGGTATGCTTTCGAACTGGAATATTTCATCAGATTATGATATACTGTATCGGCACATTCTACAGTTAACGACATTAGATATTTCGTTTACTATATTCTATCTACATAAAATTACAGGAGGCAAAAGGGTGATGAACATGTCATGGAAACGGGGAGCATGTACCCTCATGATTGCTGCAATTTTAACCGGCTGTTCCGCTGCCAAGGCCACAGAAACCACAGAAATGATTGAAAATACAGATAAGGCCATATCCGCCGAATCACCGGAATCCGGCATGATCCCACTGACCGTGTGGGCGGAGGAAGACGATTTCGATATGCTTGACGGGATGATCACTTCTTTCCGGGAACACTATGCCGGGCAGGCTGCGTTCGAGATCACGCTGGTCCCGCAGGCTGACTCCGGCACCTGCAATATGGTTCTGGAAGATATCCACAGCGCCGGGGACGTTTTCTCCTTCCCGGACGACCAGTTTACCAGATTGATGGCCGCAGGCGTATTGGAGCCCGTGGACAACGCGGACGCTGTCTCGGCCGCCAACGTTCCGGAAGCCGTCGCCGCCGCATCCTGGAATGACATCCTCTATGCCTTTCCCTATACCGCGGATAACGGTTACTTCTTATACTATGACAAGACTTATTTCACACCGCAGGATGTAGAGACGTTAGACGGCCTGCTTTCGGCAGCCGCGGCCGCCGGGAAACAGATCTCCATGGAACTCAATTCCGGCTGGTATCTGTATGCTTTCTTCGGTCAGACGGGACTGGAACTTGGCATCAACAGCGACAACGTCACCAACTACTGCAACTGGAATACCACGGAGGGTCCTGTCAGGGGCACTGATATCGCACAATCCATTTTGAATCTCACCACCAATCCCGCCTTTTCCTTCAACACGGATGACGACTTTATTGCCAAAGTGCAGGACGGCAGCGTGATCGCCGGCGTCAGCGGCACCTGGAACGCCACCCGGATCCGCAATGCCTGGGGCAAGGACTATGGCGCCGTTAAGCTGCCCACCTTCACCTGCGCGGGCAGACAGATCCAGATGGCTTCCTTCACCGGCTATAAGATGATGGGCGTAAACGCCTACTCACCTCATAAAGAATGGGCCATGAAGCTGGCCGACTGGCTGACCAACGAAGACAATCAATACCTGCGTTTCGTGGAGAAGAATCAGATTCCCTCCAACAGCAATGCCGCCGCCTCGGATGCCGCCGCACAGATTCCTGCCGTGCAGGCCATCTTAGAGCAGTCAAAGTACGGTAACCTGCAGCGCGTCGGCGTCAAATACTGGGATGCCTGCACGGATTTCGCCAACATTATGATCGAGGGCAATCCAGACAATATCAGCCTGCAGCAGCTGATGGACACCCTGACGGAAGGGATCACTGCTTCCATAGCAGAATAAGGGAGGACGACATGACCGGAACAATCAATCAGAATACCACCAGGCAGACCAGACCGCGGCTCAGCATCAAGCTTTTGACCCTGATCCCCATCTTTATCCTCAGTTTCGTCTGCATCGTATCGAATATTGCAGCCGTACATAACATACAGAACGTGAACCGGACCGCCACCACCATCGCGGACGATTATATGACCGGCATCTTCCGTCTAAGCAACATTCAGCGGGAAACCCAGAGACTCCATTCCATGGCCCTGTCCCATATCATTGCCACGGATTTGGATTCCATGGTTGAGCTGGTGGATCGCATCCGCACGGAGGAAGCGCTGCTCGACGATATGCTCTTAGAATACGGTGCTTCCGTCTCTGCCGGGAATGCATCGAGTTATGAGAAGCTGATGACCGACTATGAGAAGCTGAAGTACACGATCATCACCCTTTTCGGTTACAGCGCCGCAGGCAGGAACCAGGCGGCCTTCGAACTGGCCAACGGCGAACTTGCACAATACTCCGACAGCATCCAGGACGCCATCCTTACACTCAACACCAATGCCAGGACAGACTCCGAACTGGCCAGAGAAGACCTTGACCGGGTTTACTACAGTGCGGTACTGATCAACGGCACGATCATGGCGATCAGTATCCTGGCGCTGATCATTGCATTGACCGTCGTGCTGCGCCGTGTCGTTCGGCCGATCGCCCTGGCCAAGAATGAGATAAATGCCATTATCGCCGGTCTGGACAACGGACACGGTGATCTGACCCAGAGGATCACGATCCGCTCCAGCGACGAGATCGCGGACTTAAGCCGCGGTATCAATACCTTTATCGATAAGCTGCAGGAGATCCTGAAAATGATCATCGACAACACCCATGACATGGAGAATGTCGTCACCGGCGTGCAAAAGAGCGTGCAGAATTCCAACGACAGCGCCGCCGACCTGTCCGCCGTTACTGAGCAGCTGGCCTCCACCATGTCCGAAGTGGGCGTCTCGGCAGGCATCATCAATCAGAATGCCGCCGCCATCCGCACGGAAGTGGAAGAGATCGCCCTAAAGTCCACCAGTATCAATGATTATACGAAACAGATGAAATCCAACGCCGACCGGATGGAATCCAGAGCCAGAACCTACATGGACGAAACCGGCAGCCGCGTGTCCGAGATCTTAAGCGTCCTGCGCAGCGCCATCGAGGACAGCAGGCGCGTAGACAAGGTCAACAGCCTGACCAACGATATCTTAAGCATCTCCGGCCAGACCGACCTCCTGGCCCTGAATGCCTCCATCGAAGCGGCAAGAGCCGGCGCCGCCGGACGCGGATTCATGGTGGTGGCCGAAGAGATCCGCCTGCTGGCCGAGGACAGCAAGGCCGCTGCCAACAGGATCCAGGATATCAACCAGGTAGTCACCGACGCGGTGCACAATCTGGCCGGAAACGCCAACAACCTTGTACAGTACCTGAATGAATCGATCCTGCCGGAACTGGAGAACTTCGTACAGAGCGGCGTGCAGTATCGTGAAAATGCTTCTTATATAGAAAATGTCATGAATGAATTTACGGAGAAGACAGACCGTCTGAAACTGACCATGGATGAGATCGCCTCCTCCATCAGTTCCATCACGCAGGCCATCGACGAGGGCGCCCGGGGCGTAAACGGCGCGGCCCAAAGCACCCAGATACTGGTCCGTGATATGGAAAGCATCAGCAGTCAGATGAAAGAAAACCAACGGATTGCCGATACACTGGAGACCGGGACTTCGATCTTCGAGACATTCTAGGATCAGTCCCGCTTCAACTGATACAGCACTTCCTCAAAGCACACCCCGTCCGTCTTCGGGATCTCCATCTCCACGGATTTCAGGATGCACTTTTTAACAAAACCGGAAGCCTTGCGCACGGAACGATCAAAAGGCACGCCGTTCACACCGTCCGCGGAAATGATCGAAGTGAACACATCTCCCGTACAGGAACGCTCCGCATCCACCTTGTGGGTGCGGATGATCCGCGGCTCAATCCCCCGCTCATAGATATAGTTGGCGATGAAGCCGCCCTGCGGGATACCGGTGATGACCACCTTCGCCGGGCCAAGCGCCGAAATCCGCTGTGCCATGGCATACAGCTCCCGTTTCCGCCAGCCGGTCTCCTTATACAGGGTATCCGCCAGCCTGCAGGCTTCCGTCAGATTCGGCGTCGTGATATCCGAGAGCGCCACCAGCTTCTTCATCCTGGTACACATCTCTTCCGTGTAGGTGACATAGATCTTCCCGTGATCGCCCATCACCGGATCCACGATCACCAACGTTCCCTCTGTGGAAAAATCGCGGATAAATCCCTCCACGATATCGATCTGCTGCGCGGATCCCAGAAAGCCCGTCATGATCCCCTCAAACCGAAGCCCCAGTTTCCGCCAGTTCTCGATATACGCCCTCATCCGATCCGTATAATCGTCGATGAAGTAATGCGGAAACCCCATATGGTTGGACAGGATGGCCGTCGGCACCGGACAGCACTGCACCCCCAGATAAGAAAGGATCGGAAGCGTCACTGTAATGGAGCATCTTCCGAATCCCGATATGTCATTGATCACTGCTATTTTCTTCTGCATGGCCGTTCTCTTCCCTCCTGCATTATGCATCCTCAGCACAGTTTAGCACAAATACGCATTCCGAACAACCATTACAGCTTCTGCAGACTACCTGATTCTGAGACCTTATTACGACTCTTTCTCCTCTTCCTTCTCCTTCGCACTCTCCACCGGCGTGTTACGCATCTGGTCGATCTCCTGCAGCGCATCCTTGCACTGCCTCACCTCGGTGATCTTACGCAGGATCAGATTGAGATCCTCCGGTGAAAACATATCCAGACACTTCATCAGACTGTCAATATCATTCAGGTCGATATGCACCGTGCCTACCGAAGTGTCGACATGGATCCAGTTGGGGTTTGAACTGCCGCCCACCGTTATGCTATTGCCCCGCAGATAATCCTTCTCCACCACCACGCAGACGCCGTTATGAAATACCGTCTTGCTCACTTTCTCGCCTGGCTGCGGTTTACCCATCTGCCGAAGAATGATCCCCACGGAGTCCGTTGCCCCACAGGACTCCCCAGACGCCATAAATTCGTCTGCCGCCTTCAGTTTTGCTGCAAAGGAATCCGGAGCTGCCCCGTCTCCTTCCAATCCCATCTTGCTGCGTCTGGCTGCCGTCTCACTGTATTTCCTGATCTCCTGCCGCGCATAATCCAGACTCTGACCCATCGGATAAAAAGTTCTGCACCCACCATTTCCTATCATTTCCTGTTCCTCCTTCTGTTTCCTTGCTCTATTCTTTTCCATCATCGGATCCCGAGTTCACCATACCGGCAGCCGTCTCCACTGCAAACTGCTCGATCCTGTGTTTCGTCTGTGCCTGGACCCGGTCGGTATCCACCTGATAAGCCTCCAGTCTGCCATCGTCATACTTCGCTTCCACATAGACACGGCTGCCCTCCAGCTTTCCTTTCAGGATATAGCCCTCCGTGACGGCAATCCTGATATTATCGCTCTCCTCATAGCTCATATGCCTCACCTCCGCAGTCTGTATGGCCTCCCACCGCACTGCGGTACTGACACGGATCCCCGGCGCACCCACTCTGCCGGTCATCATGGCCTGTCTGTCATTTCCGGCTTTTTCCCTGCCCTCCTGCTCCTGACCCTGGTATTTCAGATTCTGCATCAGGCTTTCCTGAAACCGCTCCGGGCATTCTTTCCTTTTCCGCCCCGGATACTCCTGGATCTGCTCCTTACCGCTTTTACCGCTTCTTCCAATTTCCTGTACGCCCATAAACTCTACGGCCTCCCTTCCGTAAGAATTTTCTTAACTTCTTCTCTGCCCCGTCTCAGTCTTGTCTTAATGGTTCCTTCCTTTTCATGCAAAACTTCGGCAATCTCCTGTATGGAATAATCCTCATAGTAAAATAGATAGAGCGGGTTCCGATAATGCACCGGAAGCTTAAGCACCGCCTCCAGCGCCCTGTCATCCTTAAGCTGATAGGGCAGATAGATCTCCCTGGACTGTACCTGCAGCGAATCCGTGAGCGGCACCGTCCTGCGCCGCCAACTGCTTTTCAACATATCCATGCAGATATGGATCGTCGTCCGGATCAGCCATGCCTTCTCATGCTCTCTGTTCGCGATCGGCTTCTCATCCTTCATATAGCGCAGAAAAGCCTCCTGCACTACGTCCTCGGCATCCGCCCGGTTATGCATATTGGCAAAAGCAACCCGGTACAGCATTGCCTGATATTCCGCTGCCAGATTGTTCCACCTTAGTTCTCTCGCAAACTCCCGCTCCATCTTGTCACCTCTGCCCATAATACGAATAAGAGACGGGAAAAGTTTCACGCCAGGGAAACTTTCCTGTCTCTTCTTACGCAAACGTGATCCACGCTCCTTCTAATAATCCTTCTTTGCCGTCGCCCTGGTGCACAACAGGATGCCCGCCGTCATCACCAGCACTGCCAGAGCCACGCTGCCCCATCCGATACTGTCCAGATTACCGCCGATCTTCTCTATGATCTTTACCGCCGTCGCCGGATCCTGCTGGACTGCGCCCATCACCTTAATAGATACGAAGAAAAAGCACATACCCGGTATCATTCTGACCAGGCTTAAGAACTGAGCGCCTTTGCTCTCACCCACCAGATAAAAGAAAATATACTGCACCGTTATGACCACCAGAGCGACCGCAAACGTGATCAGGCACACGGGCAGCGGAACCATCTCCTGCTTTCCCGTCATCAGACAATAGACTGTCGTAGTGATCAGCCCTATGCCCGTCCCTACAAATAGCAGCGACAGGCCAAACAGGAATCTGCCAAGCACCCTCTGCAGCGTCGTGGCCGGCAGCAGTTGTTGAAAACCCGCATCCTTTCTGGTACAGTTTCCGAATGGCGCCGTAGAGAATATGATCGCCAGAAAAACCCCATACATAAAGCCCGCCAGCCCGGTGACGTTTGTCCCCACCTGCATGATCACGATCACAACCACCGTTATCACAAGCAACATATACAGCTGCGTCCTCGCCCTCATATAATCTATCTTCGCAAAATACAATGCCTTCATTCTGCTCTCTCCTTCCGCTTCCTTACTGTTCTTCTCTCTCTTTAATATAATGGATCACGATCTGGTCGATGGTCGGTTTCTCGAAATGAAACTCATTGGTCAGAAGACCGGCCTTATCACCGGTCAGGATCGCCTCGAAGCCATAGGCATTGTCCGTGATCCCGATCAGCGCTCTGCTCAGTTCCGGATAGAGCGCCCGCCGCTCCCCCTTCACCAACAGATGATTCTCCAACAGCTCATCTTTCGCATCGTAGAGCACCGTCTTTCCCTCATGGATAAAATAAATATAATCCGCGATCTGTTCTAAGTCACTCAGAATATGAGTGGAAAAGATCACGCTCCGCTCTCCGTCCGCGATATATGCCTGCAGGATCTTGAGGATTTCCGCCCGCACCACCGGATCCAGTCCATTGGTCGCTTCATCCAGCACCAGCAGCTTCGTATCTCTGGCCAGCACGGAAGCGAACATCAGCTTCACCTTCATGCCCTGGGAGAAGTCCTTCAGTTCCAGTCTCCGGTCCAGCTTCCACCGCCCCACCAGTTCATCAAATTTTCCCGTGGAAAAGCTCTTATAGAAGTCCTTTAAAACACTGCGGACATGCCTGATCTTAAAGTTATCCGGGAAATAAAATTCATCCCCGATATAACCGATGGCCTCCTTATACCGACTCTCATCCTCATCACAGGCAATGCCGTTCACATGGACCTCCCCGCTGCTGCTCCTGCAGATATTCGTGATCAGATTTAGGGTCGTGCTCTTTCCGGCGCCGTTCTGCCCCACATAGCCCATGATATAGCCTTTGGGCAGTGTAAACGTTATATTCTCAAGCCGAAATGTCTTATAATATTTAGAAAGATTACGTACTTCCAGTAATTCCATAGTATTCCTCCATTCTTGCCTAACGCGCGAATTTGGGCGCAGGTACAATCAGGATGTGCACTAATGCCGTCCCATTGTCTTAAGCAGATTGTGAAAGATCTCCGTCAGTTCCTGATCCTGCAGCCCCATCACCCGCGCCGTCTCTATTGCCGTCATCAGTCCTTCTTCTATCCGCACAAGATACTGTTCCCTTAACAGATTGTTGTCCTTCGACAAGACCACACTGCCCCTGCCCTGCATGGTGGCAATGAAGCCTTCCGCCTCCAGATCATTGTATGCCCTGGTGGTCGTGATCACACTGACCCCCACTTCCTTCGCCAACTGCCTGATGGAAGGCAGCGTGCTTCCCTCCGGAATCTGCCCGTTTAAGATCTGCTCCTTCAGCTGTTCCTTGATCTGCGCATAGATCGGCAGCTCCGACTGGTTTGATATGATTATCTTCATCGGTTAACCTCCTCACGGCATCCTGTCGTCACAATCTGCCGCGATGCTTATATAGTATATACTGTATATATCTCATTATATACAGTATATGATGTTTGTCAACACCTTTTTAAAGAAAAGATCTCCCGGCATCAAACAGGCGCCTGTCTTATGCCGGGAGATCATCTTTCAGAGCCGCTTACAAAGGTCCAATGCCCGCCTTATGACTCTGTCCATATCATAATACTTATACTCCGCCAGTCTTCCTCCAAAGACAACCTTCTTTTCCTGCCTGGCAAGCTGCTCATACTGCTCATACAGACACAGGTTCTTCTCGTCATTGATCGGATAATACGGTTCGACACCCGGATCCCATTCGGAAGAATATTCCCTGGTGATAACCGTCCGGTCAGGATTCCCGGCTCCAAATTCAAAATGCTTGTGCTCCACAATTCTCGTATAGGGTATCTGCGCATCCGTGAAGTTCATTCCCGCTGTCCCCTGATAGTTACTGCATTCCAGAACTTCCGTCTCAAAGCGCAGGCTTCTCCATTCCAAATATCCACACGAATACTGAAAATATGCATCAACAGGGCCTGTATATACCACTGTTTCGGCCAGGTTGTCGTATCTGTTTCGATCCGCCAGATAATCACAGCCTGTCCTGACCTCGATCCCTTCCAACATCCTGCCAATCCATTTCGTGTATCCTCCTATCGGGATTCCCTGATAAGGATCATCGAAATAGTTATTGTCATAGCGCAGGCGTACCGGCAGTCTGCGAATAATAAAGGCCGGCAATTCCGTGCAAGGCCTGCCCCATTGCTTCTGTGTATAGCCTCTGACCAGTTTCTCATAAATATCCCGCCCTATGAGCTTTATGGCCTGCTCTTCCAGATTTGCAGGTTCCCCCGTGATCTCGCCACGCTGCTCTTCCAGAATACGCAAAGCCTCTCCGGGTGTCCGAACCTTCCACATCTGATAGAAAGTATTCATATTAAAAGGCAGATTATATAGTTCACCCCTGTAATTTGCGACCGGTTCGTAGTGGAAATGATTAAACGATGTAAATCTCTGCGCATAATTCCAAACTTCCGCGTCTGACGTATGAAAAATATGCGGTCCATATTTATGTACCTGAATCCCCTCAATCTCTTCCGAGTAAAGATTTCCCGCAATATGGGAGCGCTTCTCAATGACCAGACACTTCTTCCCCTTTTCTTTCATTCTGTTTGCAAAAACAGAACCAAACAAGCCGGCGCCCACCACTAAATAATCATATTGTTTCATCATAATCCTCCATTCCTGTTCAGCCTGCCAATTGGGGCCGTTGATACAATCTCACATGCCTTTATGATCAATCACCTGAAAAGCGATCTGCGCTGCATATTGTCTAATCGTCTCCATCCCCTCCGCATTGCGAAGCAGGATCAGATTGAGCAGATTAGGCACGATAACACACACTGCAAGCCGTCCCAGGATTCCCCCGATGCTAACCGGCATACCGATACAAACTCCCATACAGAGAGCAGTCTCTGCTACTCCCAACAGGAAATTACCTGTCTCTCTTGTAAATGTTCTGCGGACAAAAGATCTGTCCTGCAGGTAGATCATGCCGACCGTCTTTACCCTGCCATACCAGATAAAACAATGTCCCACCGCCGTCGCAAACAGGATGCCGGATATCCCCGTTAAGATCCCTGCCACCACCGAGATCACAATATTACAGACTGCACTTGCTATTCTGCTGTTACGATCGATATCATAATGGCCAAGCGCATTTCGATAAGCCGTCACCGCATATTGGCGCACCGCAATATAATTATTCGCCGCCATCGCGAGCGTCATCGCATACGGCAGCAGATATTCCTCTCCATAGAACCACACAACCACCGGCTGCAGCATGACACTGAATCCGACAAAGGTAAACAACGCCAGCATACGGCAGAACAGATCGTATCCTTTGTAAAAGACCATATTATCTTCAACAGTGGATGCATTTACCTTATTCCCTACGCTCGCTTCCAGAGGCTGCAGTGTCTTAACGACCAAATTCATGACATTCGTATTGATCAGGGCATAGTTTGAAAATAATCCCACTGCCCGGATCCCGCACAAGGCGGAAATGATGATATTGTCTGCCGAGCTGTATACTGTGGCTGACAGCTTATGTACAAGCAGACTCCGCATCTCCTTGTCTATCTTTTTTTCCTTATAATCCGCTATGCCGACCCTGACTCTTTTCAGATAAGGATACCGCCGTCTGCAGCTGCTATAAATCGCCAGATTGGCCAGAATATTGGTACAGAATGTCACCATGACATACATAAGATAGTTCTGCAGCCACACGATCACTGCAATCTTGATCACCACGCCTAATATACGGAAAAGCGTCTCGATCCTGACCACAAGATATTCGCACTGATCTGCCAGAAGGAGCACTCGTCTGTATGCCAGGAAGTAGGTGCTTACGGAAACCAGCATCTGCACAAGGAAAATAATTCTGACATAGGTCCAGTTCTCTACCGGTTCGGTGACGATATGGGGCAAAAACAGGTATAAGATCAGTCCCACGCCAATGACAAGCATTCCGATCACCTGATACAGCTGCCGGAACATGGACATGATCTGGGAAATCTCTTCTCTGTCATCCCTTTCGATCGCACTGTACAGCAGATAGGTAAACATACTGCCCGCCCCCATCTCCATGACCGACAAGATCGTGAAAGTACTGCCAAATAAGCCTTCATAGCCGAGATAGGATAAGTCAAAATACTGAAGAAACAATTTCCGGACTACAAACCCAAGCACTGCCAGCAGCAGATAGGCGCCCACCGATGAGAAGCTGTTTCTTATCGCCCTTCGTAACCTCATATAGCCTCTACCTCAATCCTGCTTTTCGCAATAATAGGATCAGTAACAACCGCACATAGTCTTTTAAGGATGCACGTTCCACATACTTTCCTGCAAGCGCAGAGAATGACAACTTCTCCATATCTGCAAAGAATGCGTTTCGCAGTGACGCTTCCCGGACCGACTTACCGGCGGCCAGATTCCATGCAACTGCCTTCTCATATGCCACGGGCGCACATATAATCTTACTTTGAATGTCACGGAAAGCCTTACTTCCCCTGGCAGAATTTACAAACACGAGCGACACGCCTCTGTCATCATTTAATGCCGGCCGGATCCTGCGCACGCCCCAGAAATCACCCAGCGTCAGATCGGCCCCGGATCCGTTTTCCTTCGCCAGACACCGGTAACAGGAGGGACGCAGACTGAGATTCTGCAAGAACAGCTGCATGAAGCTGTCTCTTATATGGGTGCGGTAGTATACTTTTTGTCCGCCAAACTCAATTTTTAATCCATACATTTTCCAACCATGACATTTATCCCGGAAATTAACCCTTACAGGCGTTCCTTCCCTTTTTTCTTTCAGGAAATCCAGATACTTCTGCCATAATGTGACAGAAGGCACTCCATGACAGATGATTTCAACCGTCAGAAGATTGTCATATTCTCTTTGCAGATACGCCCTGAGTCCTTCAATCTGACAAGGCGTGCCGGAAAACAGCACCTGATCTCCTGTATCCAGTTTTTCCCTGACTGCCTGAAAAATGCCTGCCGTATTGCTCTGCATGTATTTAGAGCCGCACAATTTTTGCACTTCTTCTGCCGAATGAATCATAACATGGTTCACACTGCGAAAATCCTCCGCATAAGCGGCGCCAAAAACATAACCGTCTGACCGCAGCACCAGGTTTGCAAGCAGTAAGAAAATCCCGCCGGAAGAACAGCTTTCCCGCACCGTATCGTCAAGCGCCTTTGCACCCCAGACTTCAATCGGAAACGCTTTCTTTGTATGATCTGCAGGATCCATAGGATCCCCGGATAAGACCGGGCATACCTTTTCGCACATCCCGCACTCCGTACACTGAGAGTGATCAATAACCGGATAATAGAATCCCTCTCTATTCATGATCATACTGATACATTCTTTCGGACACGTACTGCTGCAGGCGCTGCAGCCCGTACATTGTTCTAAACCCGCCAGTCTGCTCATGCTACCCTCCAAATCACTATCGTCTAACCCAATCTCTGCCTTTTTACAGAAAACACGACCGCTTTCCACAGTCTCCTGAATTTGGAGCAGATACCATACAAACCATATTTTCCACAGAAGTAAAATATCCTTGTTTGTCCTGACACTTTTCCTTTCCTGCTCAGGAAAAAATATTCGGCATTCATCAGTTCCTGATCTTGAAACTTAGCTGCCAGTCTCAATCTTATTTCCGCATAATGTAATTCAATTTTATCCTGATAATGTTTGCGCTGGACCTCTGGCATGGCAATCATATCAAGCGTATGCTCCATAATCTCCTGAAGTCTTCTCTGATTCGACAACGCCTTATGATACGTATGCATATCATGCGACATACTGTTTGACCGAATCAGATAGTACCCAAGAAGCTCATCCAGATAGGCGCATGGATATCGAAAGGCCATTGGAAGCAATATTTGCCAGTTCTGACCGTCACTATGCCTGTCATAAATATGTCTTGACGGCAATACGCTTAAGAACATGGAGGTTCTGACCATAAAGCCTATAGGTGTCGTAAATACACGGTCCATCGTCATTAACCTCTCAAACGCATACAAATTTTGATAATGCTGAAAAGTCAGGCAGTATGCAATCTGATCCAAATGATTTTCATAGACAACCCCTATTTTACAGGCCACAATTCCAACATCCTGATGCGCCTCTAAGTATTTCACCTTTTTTTCAATACAGTTGGGCGTCATCCAGTCATCACTGTCCGGCCAGGTCAAATACTCGCCTGTAAAAACCTTCAAGCCCGCATTCACTGCATTTGGCAAACCACCATTCTTCTGCTTGATGTACACGAAGCGGATCCCTTTTTGCTCAAATCTCTCCTGATAGGACAGCACGATCTTCTCTGTTGCATCCGTTGATCCGTCATTCACAAAGATCAGTTCCAATTTCGAATACGTTTGTGCCAGAACAGAATCAAAAAAACGATGCACATAACTTGCTCCGTTATAGCAAGGAGTTATAATACTGACTAATTTATCCATCACATAGACACCTTCCCGTTTTATTTGCTCTATTTTTCCACCATGCAATCAGAAATCTACTTTTCCTGTCGTTTTGATCACATAAAATTCTTTCAAATACACTTCCGGTTTTCTGTCATCCATAAACCACGGACTTGGTACCACCACAAGTTTATCCGCATTCCTGCACAAAGCCTGTGCCCACCAGCCAAAAGAGCTGTTAGACAGAATAAAATGCTTGCAACAGCTCATCAAATGCAGTTCAACACTGGAAATATTCCGCTCCTCTATATAGATCACATTTACTGGAAATCGATAGTGTTCCCGCACCCACTCCACGTCATCCGAAAAAAGATAGAACACAGGATGTGAAGTCTTGCTCATGATCCATTCTGTCGCCTGCCGATAATAGTCATAATTACAAACCTGCAGTGACGGAAATCTGGCATAATCCCCTCGCCTGATATGGATACATATTGATTCGCTCCCTTCGATCTGATCCCTGTATACTGCATTTTTACCATTCAAAGGCTGTTCAAAAACCGCATATTCCCTCATACACTCAATCGTATGTTCCATCAGCTGCGGCCACTGAAAATAGCCGTCAAGAAATACGACCGGACTCTTCACTCTTAATTCATCCCATGATGTAAGCAGACTTTCCGCTCTGTGAGACCATATAAAACCGTACTCTGCCCGCTTTAGAAACAGCTCCTCATCATCTGCCCCGGGCTTAGTTCTCGCTGCAAAAAGATCAGATATTCTCCATGCTGCTTTCACAAGCATTAATTCACTCTTTTTGCACAACAAATGATCCTGCATTTTCCGAAAAGTAATCCCATCTGTCAGAAATTCCCCATGACCATCCTTTCTGTTCTCAAAGCCGGCCTTGTTTAAATATACGGACTGCCCCAGCCTTGCGCCTACTGTATGCGCAAAACAGTACTGGAACAGCTGATTGCCTATTCCACCATATAGATTTGCTATGATCATGCTTGTGCCCCCATTTCATCTTTGACACGAATACCCAGGATAAAAGCGATGCAATTTCTAACCGGCCAGGCCCTTCAATAACCATGTGACAGAATCGTCTCTTTGCTTCTTTAACTCTTTCTCAACTCTGCCGTAATCTATGGCCGCCGACAATTTCCCTACAGCTTCTTCCTCATCTGAAATGGTCCTGTCCTGCAGCCCAAACAGATACAACAGGTCATAAAGTCTGCTGTTCGTAGATCCAATACCCGTATCATCATTGCGCTTCAATACAACAAACTGCTTATGCATCATGATAGAAAAAACCACACAATGAAAAGAGTCTGTCACGACATAAGATGCAGCGGCAATCTCCCTGACAAACTGATCCGGTGAGAGCGCTTCATATTCAAGATCAGCAAACTGCTCATCCCATGGACAATAGCGGCCGGCTGCATGAGGAAGTGCCTTAAGACTCTTATTGTATTTCTCTGCAATCCTTTTTACGATCTCTCTCTTCCTCTGTTCTCTCCCAAGCAGATAACAGAAAAGATAGTCCTCCTCAGCAACTACTGCGCCCATATAAGTACACCACTCCTGTTTCGTAAGCAGCATTGTTGGATCTAACACTGCCGTTACGGGTTTATCTGTCAAAGACTGCAGGAGGCTGCAGGCAGATTCTTCCCGTACCGAAATGGCATCCAGCCGGCTTAACAGCGGTTTGATCTTCCTTTCATATCTCCGCGTTAATCTCCGTACTCCCATACTGGCGGCATACGAAATCTTTATTCTTCCCTCTTCCACAAATCCAAGATAAAAAAGACTGAACATTGCTTCCGTTTCCCAATGTGGATTCCAGATCTGATCACTTCCACAAATAAACAGATCATATCTTGTATTAGCCTGATCGATCGTTTCGGGTGAGTAGATCACATCCGAATGCCCTATTTTTTTCATAAAACCCTCTGCCGCTGCGCTTCTCCTGCTATGAATCCTTTGTTCTACCTCACGCTTTCTTTTCAAATAAGCAGAATGGAAACAACAGCGTATTTTATCCTGAACCAATCCCCAACGCTCGTCCGCTGACAATCTCATCAGATCCAAAATCCTTGTTTTCTTTTTCACATTCCCACCATCATTGATCAAAAGCTGTTCACATAGATAGCCATTGTTTTCCACAAATTTTTGCAGTGCAAACGCCTGTAACAGGCCTCCGCAATTTTTGTTCCCATATAGTTCTGTTACAATCGCAATCTTAGATGTTTTCATCGCTGCTTCTACTCCTATGGCACGGGCTATGCCTGTTCCTTATCCTCTCTTCTCATCAGCCTGGCTGTCATTTTCTCCACGAGCGGATCTTTCCATGCCGAATTGTTTTGACACGACTTGTCATTAAGATACGCAATTCTGTAGGCTATCACGAACATAAAAATATATTTCCCCTGCAGGAACGGTCCTTCCAAAAAGGCGATCATAAACAGTACCAACAGGCAGCCATACACAAACACAGCAAGCATCCTGTCTGCCGCCTTCTTCAGCTTCGCGATCGCCAGACAGTGAGATACGATGCAGAAAGTCAGTCCGATCAATCCGGACTTCAATGCCACATCCAAAAAGCCATTGTGGGAATACCACTCAATCTTATATATCAATGCAATTGCTGCCGGTCCCTTGCCAAGTAACGGCGATTCCGCGATTTGCTCCAAAGCTCCCTGCCAGATCATCCTTCTGACCTGAAAAGATTCTCCCTTTCCAAAAATTTGTTCTGCCAGATTTGTCAGGAACGATGTCCAAAAATTGCCCAAGATGATCCACAACTGCCCAATCATTATCACTACATAGATCATCCAGAAAGAGACATTCGTATGCTTTCCTGAATCGGTAAAAGCACCTCTCCTGTAAAATACATAAAGCAGTACGCCGGACAGCATCACAAAGCTCAATATTCCAAGACCGCAAAAAACATGAAACTGTGAATAGATAAATGATACGAGAAAAGCGAGATCAACCCATAAAAATCTCTTTCTATATAAAATCCTTCTAAGCCCGATAAAACAAAACGCCGCAAAATAATAGCATGTCATGCCATTGTCTGTTTCCAAAAAATTTACTCTTCCGTATATCGGCACATAACCGACTCCCTCCGGATACACCAGCATCAACACCGCATTCAGGATACAAAGAAACGAAAGCGTCCCCGCCCCCGTTTCGATAAGTCGCCGGGGATCATAATAAATCCCGATCTCCGTAAGCAGCATTAGCCCCATTGCAGGCAGGGCATGTCTTGCAAAAAATACCATTACCTCATAGACTTCATTATGGATCATCCCGGAACAAAGCAATGCAAGATACAGGCCGCAGTATGCCCCGAGAACATAGTTAAAGATCTGCTTTCTCACAATCAAAGACAGATAGCAAAACGCCAAAGCAAAGAAAGCAAAGATCTTCAGATAAGCGACAAACAGATCCCCTGCATCATTTCCTGACACGATCCCCTGTGGAAAAAAGAACAACACAAAAAGAAGAGAAAACACAATCGTTTTTCCCGGTATATGTGTCCTTTCCTTCACGCTATTCCATATTTCCATCATCATAATATTCCTCCACCATACGTGCCGAATCCTCAATTCTGATACCCGCATCATCCAGTAGTCTGGCAGACAGAGCACTCCTCTTACTTCCGCGCGCTTTCAGAATTTCCCCGGCCCATACGTCTGCCGGCTGCTTTAAAGATACATAATTTACCTGTCCCGTTCTATTGGTTGTCTCCGGCAGCTGATCGGAGACAATACACGGCAGACCGGAGATCTGTGCCTCGATACATGCGATCCCAAATCCTTCCGATAAAGAAGGCATCACGAAAACATCCATTGCCTGATAACACCCGCTGACATCATACCGGTTATCAACAATCTTTACTCTTTCCTCCACTCCCAGCCTCTTCGCCGTATTCTCCAGATTTTCTTTCTCTTCTCCTTCTCCCAGAATCAGCAGGAAGCTGTTTTTCTCATATTGCAGAATACGCTCCAGGATCTCCACCAGAAATACCTGATTCTTTTCGCCGGAAAGCCTGCCCACATTGCCGATCACAAAGAAGTCCCCTAATTGAAGCAGGCGCCGGTATGTCTGCCTGCCGCTGTCCGAATAAAGGAAATTTTCCACTACAATCCCATTGGGGATCAGCCGCGCTTTGTTCACACCGCCAGGGCCAAACATCCACCCTGCTGCTTCTTTCGAGCAGGCAAAATAATCCGTAGCAGACAGATTTGCAACATGCAGCGCCCTCATGCCATAGTGCAGCGCCAACTGAACCCACGTCCGTCGGCTCAGTTTTAATCCGGACATGTGGGAATGGAAAATAATCCGCTCTACGCCGCACCAACGGGCAACCAGGCAGTCCAACGCATCATCTGCGAACCCGCCATGAACATGAACAACGTCATAAGCATTATGTCTTAAATGATCCCACAGTAATTTTCTCCGGGTAAGGTAACCTGCATAGTGGTTTTTACCTTCCCACAGCTTGATCATACCTGCTCCGGCAGCCAGAACCCTGTCCTCATAAAAAGCTTTCTCCTGCTGTCTCTTATTGAATATACAGACATCCACATGTACTTTTGAAGGATCCAAATGCTCTATTAGGTTAACAACAAATGATTCGATCCCTCCGGGATCAAGTGAATACAGGATCATTAATACTTTTCTCATTTTCTATCAACCATATATCTTTTTCTTTCAAACATCCCAGCCGTACAGTCGAAATTCCCTCAGCCGGTTCCGCCGGGTCAACGTACTTCCATACAACGTCTGTTAACCGATTTCATACGCTGTATCCTGAGTTTGATCCTTAAACACAGTTCCTTCCTTTTGAATGCCCGCCACCCATGCCTGATGAAATTGTAAAGATATTCCCCTCTATGTACGATACGGTTTACCGCGTAATCATATTTTCTGACAAGATCCGGCGTAAATTCCGTATCCGCAAGTTCTGTATCCAAAGGTACAAATTCCCTATAAGTAATACAGTACCTGTTCTGTCGCAGGCATTTTTCCATATTAACCGGAAATTTTCTCATGAAATGAATATAAGACACTTCCCTTCTTAGCAGTCTGTTGTTTTCATCCAAACAGATCTGCCAAGTCTTCCCCTGATCCCATACAAATATCTGATGTTCGTAATTCTTTACTGCCATCTCGCCGTTTACGGAATCCTCATCCATCATATAAAACGCCCGGTAATGCGGATCAATATCCGCACATACCACTTTCCGGTAAGTCCTCACTCCACTGATCTCGCAGATCCTTGTCATACCTGTATGTTCGTCAAATCCACAATAATTCTTCTCCCGAAATACTTTGTCGTAAGGAAACAATGCGCCTTCCTCCCGGTATAACCGGTTGATGCTGCGGCAGTTTCGATATAAGCTTAAATGCCCTACTTCGAAGATTCTGTCATAAGCATTCAAAACTTCTTCCGTAATGAACTCCCTCAAATCTCCAAACACCATATCCAGGTCGCAATGTCCCCAGAAATCATAACCCTGCAGCTCTTCCCCAAAAGCCTCCCCATAGATCACTTTATAATCACACAGTTTATAGGGAGCTTCCAGACTACACGCAAATCCCAGTATTTGGGAAAATCTTTTCTTAAGCTTGTCCAGTGTTGTCTTACGTGTTATGACATTATCAGGCAGGCCTTCTAATTCCTGGTCCGTATATAGCAGAAAATCGATCGTCGGATTCGCAGCGCAGGATCTTACCCAAAGCGGAAACCACTCTGGCAGTTTTCCGATATAGCACACAATAATGCCGATACTCGTCAGCGCCGGTTTCTTTTCCATTCCCATACTTTTCCTTCCCCTGTTCCTTATCTCACCGCAATCCTGGCCTTTTCCTTGAAATTCATTCCGAATTTCCGCTTAAAGGCAGTCCACGCTTTTACCAGCATAGACTGTTTCTCCATAAACATTACGTTCACTTCCCGATAGGGAACCTGGTTCTTTTCACACCAGATATCCAGCATAAATTCACCGAAATAAGCCACTGCTCTTGCTTCCATGGCCGTATATCCTGTTACGTCTATTTTCCTGTCAACTGCGAATAATACCGGAAACATCCATTCACAATATGCGTCAAACAGACTCTTTTTCATAATAAACATATTGAACATATGAGCCCAGCTTCGATTCATAACAGTATGAAAAGCATCCGCATACTCCGGCGTCATTTCCTTGATCGTCTCTTCTAAAATTGTCAGGTCTTTTTCATAGGTATAGGGAAGATGTATGAAATGTGACCGAATGCTTTCAATATAATATTTCCTTTTGTTTGGAACGATCAGATCACATATGGACAACAGTTTCTCCGCCTCGTTCTTCTTTAGAACCAGCCTGAACTTGTCCTTACACCTCGACCTTTCCGACCGGCCGGCCGCCGTAAAATGCCTTCTGTAGTGTGTTGATCCTATGTAATCTGCCTGCAGATTCTTCCATGCCCAATAGATTCCGGTCAGTTCACAAAATCTCGGGTTAGTTACCGATATATTTTCCCCGGTATCGTCACCCGTATATCCTATACTTTCTTTTCCGGCCTTACCGACATGAATAGGCAGGTATATACTGTCTTCAGGCATTCTGTACTTTTTATGTGCCGCTACCAGGATCTTAATCTTCATCATATGCTCCGTTTCTGTACTTCTCTTGTTTCATCTGTCACGCTGCTCTTACACTATGGTCATTTCGTGAAAATTATTATTTTACGAAA
>CANOCU010000046.1 GCA_947564645.1 uncultured Lachnospiraceae bacterium | reverse complement strand
CCCTCGACCTACTGATTACGAATCAGTTGCGCTACCGACTGCGCTATTCCAGCATACTCCTGCAACAAGAACTATTATACTTGCTAATCGCTCTTTTTGCAAGATAAAATTTAATTATTTTTAATCATTATTTTTAATTTTTCAGATCAGATGTCAAATGGACGTCCATCTGTGGGTACGGTATGGCTATTTGTGCCTCATCCAACGCATATTTGATCTTCTCCGTGATCCGCCATTTGCACTCCCAATACTCATCATTATCCGCCCAACACCGCACATTCAGATTAACCCCGCTGTCTGCCAGTTCCTCCACAAATACCCTGCGGTCCTTAGACGTCAATACCGCAGCATCTTCTTCCAATACTTTCATGATGACTTCTCTGGCCCTTCTTATATCGGCATCATAGGAGATGCCGACCGGAATATCCATACGGCGCTCCGTCAGCGTACTCATATTCAATATACTGGAATTGGACAGAGCGCCGTTCGGGATAATGACCACATGATTATTGGGCGTAGACAATTTCGTATAAAAAAGCTGGATCTCCTTCACGGTTCCTTCATGGCCCTCGTTGTCTACCTTAATATAATCATCCACCCGGAAAGGCTTTAACAACAAGATCAGCACGCCGCCCGCAAAATTAGACAGACTCCCCTGTACCGCAAGGCCGATCGCCACTCCGGCCGATCCTAAAAGTGCGACCACACTCGTTGCATCCAGCCCGAAACCGGAGGCGATCATAAACACCAACAATATATACAGGACCGCCTTGATAAAGGAATCCAGAAACTGCATGACGCCCACATCGGCATTCCCTCTTTGCAGGGAGCGGCGGACAATCCCGCGCACAAGCCGGATTACCTGCATACCCACCAGAAAGACGATGACTGCCATCAGGACTCTGACGCCGAAGCGAAGTGCCTTATCCGGCAATTGCTCCAAGTATGAATGTATTAATCCCATATCGATCTCTTCCTGAGCGATCTGTTCCAATCCTGATAGTTGTCCGTCCATAACTGGTTCCTCTTCCCGGCATCCGGCAGCTGCCTCCTCTTATAACATGAGCCTGCGTGCTGCTATTTCTGCGTCCTGCGCGTAGTCTTCCTGCCTGACTCCTTTTTTGCCGGCTTCTTTGGCTCTGCCGGCTCCTTCTTTGCTTCTTTTGCTTCCTCTTCCCCGGCCTTTTCCTGCAGTTCCATCATTTTCTGCAGTCTGGCTTCCGCCTCCCTGGCCTTCTTTATCATCTCCTCGGCTTCTTTGGCCTTCGCCTTTGCCTCCTCGGCGGCAAGCTTCGCCATTTTCCTGGCTTCCGCCGCCTTAGCCGCTATCGCTTCCGCTTCCTCTTTGGCCAGTCTGCGTTCCTCTTCCTCCCTGGCCCGTCGTATTTTCTCGGCACGTATCCTGTCGATCTCTGCTTTCTCCTCAGGCGTATAAGGCGTATAGGAAAAGATACTGATCGACAGAGGCGCACTGACCATATCGATCGCATACGGCTTGCCGTCCCATTCCGTCTCGATGGTGTTGCATACCTCCTTATTCACCGTACCGCTTCCGCCATAAATCCGGGCATCCGTATTCATGATCTCCTTATATTTTCCTTCACAGGGCACTCCCACGCGGAAGGACTGTTTCGCATTCGCGAAATTGGCCACGATCACCAGGGTATCCTCCGGTTTTTCTGCCTTACGCAGATAGGACAGCATACACGCATTGGGGGTAATACAGTTGATCCACTCGAAGCCTTCCCACGAAGTATCCTTCGCATACAGCGCCGGTTTTGATACATATAACTTATTCATGTCCGCTGCCAGACGGTTCAGCTTCGCATGTTCTTCATACTGGAGCAGATCCCAGCCGACCTCTCTCTCCTCATTAAATTCTTTATACTCTCCGATATCCTGTCCCATAAAGATCAGCTTCTTACCCGGATGTGTCATATGATATGCATAAGTCAGGCGCATATTGGCAAACTGCTCCTCTCTTGTACCGGGCATTTTCCCGATCAGGGTTGCCTTGCCATGCACCACTTCATCATGCGAGAACACCAGCATAAATTTCTCACTGTAAGCATAGATCATGCTGAATGTAAGCTCGTTATGACGACCGGAACGGAAATACGGATCGGTCTTGATATAATCCAGATAATCATTCATGAAGCCCATGTTCCATTTCAAGTCAAAGCCGAGGCCGTCCTCCTCGAGGCTGCCCGTGATCCTGGGCCATGCCGTTGACTCCTCCGCCACCATGAGGACCCCGTCGTTACGCTTCTTCATAATGGAATTGAGATGCTTGAGAAACTCCACCGCCTCCAGATTCTCGTTACCGCCGTATAGATTGGCAACCCATTCGCCGTCGTTCTTGCCATAATCCAGATACAGCATGGAAGCCACGGCATCAATACGAATGCCGTCCGCATGATATTGTTCCACCCAGTACAGCGCATTGGCGATCAGATAATTACGCACCTCCGGTCTGCCGTAATTATAGATCAGGGTTCCCCAATGCGGATGACATCCCTGCCTCGGATCCTGATGCTCATACAGGCATGTTCCGTCGAAATTGGAAAGGCCATAAGTGTCCCGCGGGAAATGAGCCGGCACCCAGTCCAGGATCACCCCGATCCCGGCCTTATGCATCTCATTCATAAAATACATAAAATCCTCGGCGCTGCCGTAACGGGATGTGGGCGCATAGTATCCGATCACCTGATACCCCCAGGAAGCGTCCAGAGGATGCTCCATCACCGGCATCAGTTCAATATGCGTGTATCCCATTTTCTTCACATATTCAATGATTCTGGGCGCCAGTTCCCGATAGTTATAATATTCCCTGCCGTCTGTCGGCTTCGCAAAAGAAGCCAGATAGATCTCATATACATTGATCGGCTTGTCCTCCCGCTGCAGGTCCGCGCGGTTTTTCATCCACTTATTGTCTTCCCACTTGAATCCGTTAAGCTCTCTGACAATGGAAGCGCTGTCCGGCCTAAGCTGCTGCTCAAAAGCATAGGGATCCGCCTTCAGGAAGGTGAGTCCGCCTCTGGCCTTGATCTCGAACTTGTAACATTCCCCCGACCCTATATCCGGCACAAACAATTCAAAGATACCGGAATCCCAAAGCCGCCTCATCTGATCAGCCCGGCCATCCCATCCGTTAAAATCACCCACCACGCTGACACGCACGGCATTCGGCGCCCACACCGCAAACAAAACGCCCTCCACGCCGTCAATTTTCATCGGATGCGCTCCCAGCTTCTCATAGATCATATAGTGGATACCGGCATTAAACTTCTCGGTATCCTCCCTGGTGATCTGGGGAGGATAAAGATATGCGTCTCTCATCTTTTTCAGGGAACCGTCCTGGCTCTCCACAATGTATTCATATGCCGGAATCTTTTTCCCGGGAATCAGCACTGCAAAAAAGCCCTCTTCATCCGCCAGCTCCATCTGATAGCTTTTGTCTCCCTCCAGAAGCTGCAGACGCACACTCTTCGCGCCGGGCTGGAATGTCTGTACGAGCACGCAGTTTCCCGTCACATGGGCTCCCAGAACCGAATGCGGATCATCGGATTCCGAGTATACGATCCCTTCAATTTCCGGCCAGTTCATCAGTTTATACAGTTTCTTATTCATAGTAACCTCCCTGTTGTTTTGTTTTCATCTTATCGTTCTATCTTATGGATCAACAGCCCGCTGCGCAGTTTCGGTTCAAACCAGGTAGATTTGGGCGGCATCAGTTTTCCCGCATCCGCTACCGCAAACAGTTCATGGATATCCGTCGGATACATGGCAAATGCCACCGCCGCATCCCTATGTACCCGCCTGACAAGTTCTTCCAGTCCTCTAATCCCGCCGACGAAACCGATCCTGTCGTCGGTCCCCGGATCTTTAATCCCAAGCAGAGGTTCCAGTATATCTTTCTGCAGGATCTCCACATCGAGGTCTTCCACTGGATCATCGACATAGCGTTCTTCTCTGATCTGCAGACGGTACCATACTTCGTTCAAATACATACCGATCTCGCCCTTATGCTGCGGACGGTATATCCCGTCCCCCATGGCCGTGACATCGAATCTGCGGCCGATCCGTTCTACAAGCTCCGCACCCGTATATCCGTTCAGAGAACTTACCACCCTGTTATAGTCCATGATCAGCAGCTGATCGTCCGGAAACAGCACCGAAAGAAAATAGTTAAATTCCTCCTCTCCCGTATAGGAAGGGTGGGCCTTCCTCCGCATCCGGGAGACCCTGACAGCCGAAGCACACCTGTGATGCCCATCCGCAATATAGATCGTTTCAACCTGTGCAAATTCCCGCCGGATGCGTTCCACCACATCCCTCTCGTCCATGATCCAGATCCTGTGGGTGATACCGTCCTCTGCCGTAAAATCATAGACGGGACATCCCCGCATTACTTCCCGCACCACATTCTCGATTCCTTCCCGCCTGCGGTAAGCCAGGAAGATCGGGCCTGTCTGCGCACTGCACAGATCCACATGCCTGATCCGGTCTTCTTCTTTCTCCGCCCTGGTATTCTCATGTTTCCTGATCACCTGCCGCTCGTAATCGTCTACCGCCGCACAGGCGCCGATCCCCACCTGAGACCGCCCATTCATTACCAGCTCATAGACATAGTAGGCTTCCCGCTCCTCCTCGAGCAGTGCCCCGCTGCGGATCATATCCTGCAGCATGAGGGATGCCTTCTCATAGACTTCCGGCGCATACATGTCATGATCCTCCGGGAATTGTGTCTCCGGCCTGTCTATCCGCAGAAAGCTGTATGCATCGTTCTTTACTTTCTCGTAAGCCTCCTGTCTGCTGTATACATCATACGGCAGCGCCGCGATCCGGTCTGCCAGGTCGGTTCTGGGCCTGATCGCCCGGAAAGGTTTAATGTCTGCCATCCTGCCTCCTCGCCTTTCTGTATTCCATAATTTATTTTAACAAATCAGGCTAGGCAGCACAAGCATGAAGTGTTAAAATATACTTACGGTTCACGGCCTGACCGTCCGCAGACCGTAACATATCCGGTCCCTGGCAAGCTGCCTTCGACAAGGGCAGGATACCTGAAACCACGAAAGGAAGTGTGATCTATGACATCTGAAAACAAGGAAATACTGGATCGTATCAACGCTTACGCCGAGAAAGCGCTGGCAGACATCGATCCTCAGAAAACAAGGATCTCTTTTCAATTAGAGGCATTGAAACCTGTTATGCAGGAAATAGCAGACGAAAAAAACAGGTCCGTGGAAGACATATTCATTCTCTATATGGATCTGGCCAGCGAAGCATCCGTGGAGGCTGAGAATCAGCTGCAGGCGACTCTGGAGGAAGAAGAGGGCGCAAATTTCTCCCGGATCGCCAACCGCCTCTCTTAAGGCATACGCTGTCCGTACACCTCATCTGATCACAGAAAGAGGGACTGCCGCAGATTCTTCAGTCTGCAGCAGTCCTTTCTTTTTATGCTCCATATTCTCTTCCGGATCCTGTCTTCTTCTGCGAACCACAGGAAAGGAACACGTTTATTTTACCACTCTCACCCTGAACACGCCATTGATAGACTGCAGCTTCTTAATGATCTCCGTAGAAGCAGGCGTCTCAATATCGAGCATCGTATAGGCAACTTCTCCCCTGGATTTGTTCGTCATGTCGGAAATATTGATGCCGATGTCACCGAAACATGCCGTAAACTTGGTGATCATATTCGCCTTATTCTCATGGAAGATCGCCACACGGCCCGCCTGTGCACAGATGCCCATATCGCACTGCGGATAGTTGACACTGTTGATGATATTTCCGTTTTCCAGATAGTTCTTCAACTCTTTGACTGCCATCACGGCACAGTTGTCTTCGGACTCCTCTGTGGATGCGCCAAGATGCGGAATCACGATACAGCCATCCTGTCCTGCAGTCACGGAATTTGGGAAATCCGATACATACTTGCGGATCTTGCCGGACTTGATCCCCATCAGTACGGCCTGCTCATCCACCAGAAGATCCCTGGCAAAATTCAACAGAATCACCCCGTCCTTCATCTTGCCGATCGCTTCCTGGCCGATCATTCCCCTGGTGGCATCCATCAGCGGAACATGGATCGTTATATAGTCGCATTCCTCATAGATTTCTTCCACATTGAGCACATGCTTTACATCACGGCTTAAGTTCCACGCCGCATCCACGGATACATAAGGGTCGTATCCGTATACTTCCATACCCAGATGCTTCGCTACATTGGCGACTCTGACACCGATCGCGCCAAGTCCGACGATTCCCAGCTTCTTACCCTCAATCTCCGTACCGGCATATTTCTTCTTCGCCTTCTCCGCATTTTTGCCCACATTCTCGTCATCCTGGTTCTCTTTCACCCATTCGATCCCGCCCACAACATCGCGGGAAGCAAGCAGCATGCCTGCGATCACCAGTTCCTTAACGCCGTTTGCATTAGCGCCGGGCGTATTAAAGACGACGATACCCTTCTGCGCGCATCTGTCAAGCGGAATGTTATTGACACCTGCTCCTGCTCTGGCGATCGCCAGCAGATTCTCCGGAAGCTCCATCTCATGCATGGCCGCGCTTCTGACCAGAATACCGTCGGCTTCTGCCAGATCATCCGTCTTCACATATTGATCCGTAAACTTCTCAAGTCCCACTTCTGCTATGGGATTCAAACAATGATATCGAAACATCCTTACATCCTCTTTTCTTATATTTTATCTTCAAAGTCCTTCATAAAGGCTACCAGCTTCTCCACTCCTTCTACCGGCATGGCGTTATAGATGCTGGCGCGCATACCGCCGACGGTACGATGTCCCTTCAGGTTTACGAAGCCTGCCGCAGAAGCCTCCTTAATAAACTTCGCGTCCGTCTCATCACTGCCGGTCACAAAAGGCACATTCATAAGTGAACGGTCCTCTTTTCTGACCGTCCCTCGAAACAGCCTGCTTGTATCGAGAAAATCATATAAGATCCCGGCCTTTTTCTCATTCAGCTTCCGCATTTCCTCCAAACCGCCGTTCTTCAGAAGCCACTTGAACACCTTGCCACAGATGTAGATCCCGTAACATGGCGGCGTATTATACAGCGAATCGTTATCCGCATGAGTCTTAAACTTCATCATCGTAGGCGTGCCGGGAAGCACGTCATCCGTCAGCAGATCCTCTCTGATGATCACGATCTGTGTGCCGGCAGGCCCTACGTTCTTCTGCACACCGGCATATAACATACCGTATGCGGAAATATCCACGGGCTCGGACAGGAAACAGGACGATACATCCGAAACAAGGATTTTGCCTTTCGTATCCGGAAGCTTGTGGAATTTCGTACCGTAGATCGTGTTGTTCTCACAAATATAGACATAATCCATATCTTCCGTGACCGGCAGATCGGAGCAGTCCGGAATATAAGAGAACGTCTTATCTGCCGAGGACGCAAGCTCAACTGCCTCTCCGTAGATCTTCGCTTCCGCAAACGCCTTCTTAGCCCACTGTCCCGTCAGTATGTAGCCTGCCTTGCGATTCTTCATCAGGTTCATCGGCACGGAAGCAAACAACAGGCTTGCACCGCCCTGCAGGAACAATACTTTATAATGATCGGGGATCTTTAACAACGTGCGAAGATCCGCCTCCGCCTCCTTGATGATCGTATCATAGACCCCTGATCTGTGACTCATCTCCATGACGGACATACCGCATCCCCTGTAATCCAACATCTCCTCTGCTGCTTCCCGCAGGACTTCTTCCGGTAATACTGCCGGGCCTGCTGAAAAATTGTATACTCTGGCCATTTTCTCCTCCATTCCGATGCGATTTTGCTCGCTTTCTTTCTTTATCTGCTCTCGCTTGATGCTAAACCAAACCTCATTTTACCTTCTTGTCACGCTTTAGTCAATTACTACGTCAAATTTTTATGGATTTTCAATAAAACATTACCACCGGCGTCCCCACTTCCACACTGTCATAGAGCTCCACCATCACATCCCGCGGCGTATTGATACAGCCATGGGATCCGTTTGTCTGATAGATGGTCCCGCCGTATTTACTGCGCCAGGATGCGTCATGGATACCGATCCCACCCTTGACGGGCATCCAGAAGTCAACCGGGGAGGCATATCCCGGCCCCCTTAACACACGGTTTTTCTGCTTCAGATATACGTAGTTGACTCCCGAAGGCGTCCCCATTCTGCGGGAAGTATTCCCGGTAACGACGGGAGTACTCAGCTTCTGCACACCGTCTACGTAATAGTACATCATCTGCTCTCCCATATCTACTTCCACATAGGTACTGCCGATATCATCCTTTCCCTGCCGCCATGCCTTCTGTGTATAGGCCGGCTCATGCACTTCCTTCTTGCCGGCCAGAAAAGCATCTCTCAGATACTCCACCTCCGCTTTCCGATCCAACTTATTTCCATAGATGCCGCCTTCTACGGTGACGATCTCCCCTCTTGTCGCCTTGAACTGACGGCTGGCTCCTACCGTATCGTACTCCTGTGCCAACGCATCAACAAACTCCTCCACCGCATTCTCTCGAAGTTTCAGCTCACCCTTCTCATCTAAGGCAAAACTACCGTCTTCTTTCAGTTCTATCCACTCACACACGACCGATGCATCGACCGGGACCTGTTCCTCCCCCATCTGATAAACGATACCACACTGTTGAAAAAGCTCTACCTTCTCCCACAGTTTCAGCGTATCTTCCATCTGTTCCGTAAGCTCCAGATCGTGGTAACATCCTTCTTCTTCCAGAAAGATCTCCGTCCTTGAACCCTCTATGGCCTCAACGATCGCCTCCTTGGCCTCCATAACGGACAGGATTCCCGTTCTTTCATTAACCAGTTCATAGCCCTGTTTTGTCTTAACGATCAAAACCTGCAGTTTTTCCGGATCCTGTCTTCCTGCCGTCTCCAGAAAGGAAATCTTGTGCAGGATCTCATCCAATGCCTGATCGTCATAGAATACCACCGGCGACAATTTCGTATTCTCTTCATGAAACAGGCTGTCTATCCATATCCAGGCATTCTGCTGTTTTCTGTACAGTTCAAGCGCTTTGACAAAATCATACCGATATCCGATCTCTTCCGCCGTTATCCGGTATTGATTCCCATCCTTATCATGGATCGTGATACCGTCGTAAGAAAACCCTCTGGCCAGCTCATCATTTACGTCTCCGATGCTTTTCCCGGTACAGTATACGCCGTTGATCCAGGTGCCATATGCGAATGCATGATGGTAGTAAATGGCCAGTCCGATGTATGTTCCCATCAGACTGACCAGTATCATGCCAAAAATGATCCATAAATGCTTCAAAGTTCTTTTTTTCATAAGACTTTTCCAGTCACCTTAAATTCAATTTATCTTCTGAATCCATCCTGTGTCATTGACCGGCCTTCGCAAGGTCAAGCGCATCAAATGCTTCCGTGATCGGTGCACCGGCCGGAACCATCGGAAATACCTTGTCATCTTCCGGTATGATACAGTCGATCAGCACAGGTTTCTTCAAGGCGATGGCCCGCTCGACAGCCGGCGCCACTTCCTCTTTCTTCGTTACCCGGATGGCCTCACAGCCCAATCCCTCTGCAACCTTGCAAAAATCCACGCTGTCATTTAAGACAGTCTGGGAATATCTTTTTCCATAGAACAGCGTCTGCCACTGCCGCACCATACCAAGCACATGATTATTGATCACCACCTGTATGATCGGAATCTGGTAACGGCTGGCTGTAGCCAGTTCGTTCATGTTCATCCTGAAACAGCCGTCTCCTGCAATGTTGATACAGATCTTATCCGGCCGTCCCATCTTAGCGCCCAGACAGGCCCCCAGTCCATATCCCATGGTTCCCAGACCGCCTGATGTCAGAAGCGTACGGGGCATGGAATATTTATAATACTGTGCCGCCCACATCTGATGCTGTCCCACATCCGTAGTGATCACGGCTTCCCCTTTTGTGATCCTGTCAATCTCTTCTATAATATAAGGACAGGATAGTGCGGAACCATCATAGTTTAACGGATATTTCTCCTGAAGGTCAGCAATATGCCGCATCCATTCCCTGTGGTCCTGCTGCTCCAGTTCCCCGTTGATCCGCTCAAGCACTTCCCGCAGGTCTCCTACCAGAGAAACATCTGTCCTGATATTCTTGTTGATCTCCGCAGCATCGATATCAATCTGCAGGACTTTCGCATTCTCCGCGAATTTCTGCGGGTTTCCTACCACACGGTCGGAAAATCTTGCTCCCATGGCGATCAGCAGATCACACTCGCTGACACCAAAATTAGAAACCTTCGTGCCATGCATCCCGATCATTCCGGTATAGCGCGCATCATGCCCGTCAAATACACCCTTGCCCATCAGGGTATCGCAGACAGGGGCATCCAGTCTCCCGGCAAATTCCCGTACTTCCTGAAAGGCTCCGGACATCACTGCGCCGCCTCCCACATAGATAAAAGGCTTTCTGGCATCCTTAAGCAGTTTAATAGCAGCCTCCAGCTCCTCCTCCGTATACGAGGAAGGCTGATGGATCGTCTCCGGTTCCTTCCTCTCATATTCACAACTGTTCGAGGTCACATCCTTTGTGATATCCACCAGTACCGGTCCCGGACGTCCGCTTCCGGCAATGGCAAAAGCCTTGCGCAGTGTATCCGCAAGAATGCTCACATCCTTTACAATATAATTATGCTTTGTGATCGGCATGGTGACACCGGCGATATCCACTTCCTGGAAAGAGTCCTTGCCGAGGGACGGCAGAACAACATTACAGGTGATCGCCACGATCGGTATGGAATCCATGTAGGCAGTCGCGATGCCGGTCACCAGATTCGTGGCGCCGGGACCGCTTGTAGCCAGACAGACGCCAACCTTACCTGTCGCCCTGGCATATCCGTCAGCCGCATGGGCCGCCCCCTGCTCATGAGATGTAAGTATATGATTTATTTCATTACTATGTTGATACAACGCGTCGTATACATTAAGAATGGTTCCGCCGGGATATCCGAACACGGTGTCTACTCCCTGCTCTTTCAGACATTCCACAACAATCTCTGCCCCTGTCAATAACATATTTGATCCTCCTGCTCTTCTGTTACGATTCACTGCAACTATTTTCTTCCGGGTATCTCCAGAATGGCTCCTCTGTTACCGCTAGTTACCATCTCCCGGTATCTTGCCAGATAGCCGCTCGTCACTTCCGGTTCCCTCGGCTGCCATTTCTCCTTCCTTGCTGCCATCTCCTCCGTAGAGACCTTCACATCCAGTTTCATATTCGGAATATCTATACTGATGATATCTCCTTCCTCCACCAGCGCGATCGGCCCGCCTACCGCGGCTTCCGGAGATACGTGCCCGATCGATGCGCCACGGGATGCCCCCGAAAATCTTCCGTCCGTGATCAGGGCAACACTGGACCCGAGTCCCATTCCCGCAATGGCCGAAGTAGGATTCAGCATCTCCCTCATACCCGGACCACCCTTAGGTCCCTCGTAACGGATCACGACCACGTCACCGGCCACGATCTTTCCTCCCTTGATGGCGGATATGGCATCCTCCTCACAGTCAAAGACTCTTGCCGGCCCTTCATGTACCATCATTTCTTCCACAACGGCCGACCGCTTGACCACGCTGCCGTCCGGCGCCAGATTCCCCTTAAGCACGGCCAGTCCGCCTGTCTTACTGTAAGGATTGTCCACCGTCCTGATCACTTCCGTATTCTTGTTGACCGCATCTTTAATATTCTCCGCCATCGTTTGTCCCGTCACCGTCATACAATCAGTATGGAGCAGACCGATATCTGCCAGTTCTTTCATGACCGCATAGACGCCGCCTGCCTCATTCAGATCCTCCATATAGGTAGGGCCTGCCGGGGCAAGATGACATAAGTTCGGCGTCTTTTCGCTGATCTCATTGGCAAAGGCTATATCAAAGTCGAAGCCGATCTCATGCGCGATTGCCGGAAGATGCAGCATGGAATTGGTGGAACAGCCAAGCGCCATATCAACCGTCAACGCATTTAAGACGGCATCCTTCGTCATAATGTCTCTCGGACGGATATCTTTCTTTAATAATTCCATCACGGCCATGCCCGCATGTTTGGCCAGTTTGATCCTCTCGGAATATACGGCCGGAATCGTTCCGTTGCCGCGAAGCCCCATACCCAGTACCTCCGTAAGACAGTTCATGGAATTGGCGGTATACATACCGGAACAGGATCCGCATGTCGGACACGTCTTCTCTTCATATTCTCTCAGTTCCCCGTCGCTCATCGATCCTGCCGCATGTGCGCCCACCGCCTCAAACATGGAGGACAGACTGGTCTTCTGTCCGTGCACATGTCCTGCGAGCATCGGACCGCCGGACACAAACACGGTAGGTACATTGATCCTTGCCGCTGCCATCAGAAGTCCCGGCACGTTCTTGTCACAGTTAGGTACCATGACCAGTGCATCAAACTGATGCGCAAGCGCCATACATTCGGTCGAATCTGCGATCAGATCTCTGGTGACCAGGGAATATTTCATACCGACATGCCCCATGGCAATGCCGTCACATACCGCGATCGCAGGGAAAACCACCGGCACACCACCGGCCTCCGCTACCCCCAGCTTCACCGCATTTACGATCTTATCCAGATTCATATGCCCCGGGACGATCTCGTTATAAGAACTCACGATACCGACCATCGGCTTGTGCATCTCTTCCTCCGTAAATCCGAGTGCGTTAAACAGGCTCCTGTGGGGCGCCTGCTGTATACCGGCTTTCACATTATCACTTCTCATTCTTTCCTCCATTCCGAAGCATACAATGTCCTCAGAGAATTTATGTGGTCTTTTACCTCATCTCTGCGCATGTTTCACTTCTTTATCTTTTCTGACTTGTATTATTGAAATACCACAAAGCGTTCGTTCTCATAGACAGGAGTAAGCCCCGCCGCCTCAACAAATCGTGCGAACTCTTCCGGCGTCGTATACAGTTTCCATCTATCCCCTGTAGCTTCCGGCGCTTCCTCACTGTTCCCCAGCAGAAGATACTTATCCGCCAGGACCGCATCCGCCTCTTCCGGCGTCCCTGCGATCCGTTTCTCATCTATGCCATATAAAAATAACAACAGATATTCCTGATCACAGTCCGTGACGGCCACCTTATCCACTTCCGGCCATTCTATCTGCGCATAGGCATCTTCGATCGCCGCCTCCCGGCCGCTGTATTGCGCCCTGTAAGCAGGCGATAACAGGAGCGCTGCACACAGTATACCACATAAAGCCGCCACCGCTCCGGGCAGATATTGCCAGATCCTTCTGCATGATTCAGAACTATGGCCTGTTTTCTCAGACACCTTGTCCTTCAGACCTCTTATCAGCCTCTCCATCAGCCACACAGCCGCAAACGCCAGGATAACGCCCGCAAAAGAAAACACCCGGTAATAGGGCAGAGAACTTAGCATGATCAGCAGCAATGGAATACTCAGGATACCGACTGCCAGATAGACCGCCATAAACCCGCTGTAATCCGGCCGCTCCACCTTCCGCCTGTATCCCCCGTCCTGTACTTTACGTATGATCTGATAAAGTGTTCCGAACATACACAGGACCAGTCCTGCCGCCAGGATCGCCGCGCCCCCCGTATAATATTCATTCAGCAGGTTTCTCAGCCATGCCGTAAATTTCTCCAAAAACCCCTGCCGCCCGACACTCTGTATATAGGGCGTCGCCAACATATACTCGATCCCGGTCTTAAGAGCCGTAAACGGTTCCTGCAGGATCACGGCGGTATGACCCATACCATAGAAAGCGCTTCCCTCCGTCTTTACCAGAAGATTGGACCCTATCGCCAGCCATACGATCCCGTACAGACCGGCCGTACAGACCGCACTTATCATAGAAGTAAGGATCAGACGTACCAGCCTGCCATATTCTCCCTGCATAAGCAAAAACAGTCCCCCGGTCAGACAGACGGGAATGACCACATAAGCGCTGCTTGGTATCGCATAAAGCGCCCCTGTGAGGCTAAGTCCAAAGAGCAGATCGTCTCTTACCCTGCCGCGATGCTCCACGGTAATTTGGATCAACTCATAAACCGCCGTAAGATAGCAGAGCGTCACAAAGGCATACCCCCTGCCCTGCACGGACAGCTGATTAACCAGCTTCATACCCGCATACAAAAATACCGGCACGAGCGCAAGCCACCGTTCAAAACATTTCCGGCTGATCGCAAACAGCAAAAGCAGGCTTCCCATACTTGACAAATAGGAAATTCCCCTCAGTGCGATATGGGAATTTCCAAATACGTTCAAACACGCAGAAAGTACTGAATAACCGATATGATTGTTGGGAAGCGGCCAGTGGATCGCCGCATAGACAGGCCCCCGGCTTATAAAATAATAGTATGTATACAATTCGTCATACCAGGGGGTAAGCGCAAATAACCGCCAGCCATAGCAGACTGCCATAGAAACAAAGAACAGCACAAAAATTACAGTCACTTTATCAAATTTCTGTCGATCACACCCTTGCTTCATGCAACTAACCCTTCATATCCTGTCCTTAGATCAGACTCTCCCAGCCAGAAGATCTCCCATCTGCCTGCAGCCGACCAGTGTACATCCCTCAGAGAAGATATCCTTCGTGCGATACCCTTCCTTCAATACCTGCTTCACCGCATTCTCAATGGCATCCGCCGCCTCGTCCAGATCAAAACTGTAACGCAGCATCATAGCCGCCGACAAGACCGTGGCGATCGGATTCGCAATATCCTTACCCGCTATATCCGGTGCGGACCCATGACTCGGCTCATAAAGTCCGAATTTCGTATCGTTTAAGGATGCTGAAGCCAGCATACCGATAGAACCGGTCACCATACTGGCCTCGTCAGAGAGAATATCCCCAAACATATTCTCTGTTAAGATCACGTCGAACTGTGCCGGATCTCTCACTAACTGCATCGCACAGTTGTCTACCAGCATATGCTCCAGTGTTACTTCCGGATATTCTTTTGCCACCTCTTCCACTACCTGCCGCCACAGTCTGGAAGAATCCAGCACATTGGCCTTATCTACACTGGTCACCTTCTTACGGCGTTTCATGGCAATCTCGAACCCCTTAACGGCAATCCTTCTGATCTCCTTCTCATTATACACCAGCGTATCGACCGCCGTCTTTACACCGTTCTCTTCCGTAGTTCTGCGCTCCCCGAAATAGAGCCCTCCCGTCAGTTCCCGCATAATCAGCATGTCGAATCCTGCTTTCGAGATCTCCTCTTTCAGTGGACATGCTCCCTTCAGTTCATCATACAACACCGCCGGACGCAGATTGGCAAACAGATTCAACGCCTTCCTGATCGCCAGAAGTCCTGCCTCAGGACGCAGATTCGGCGGAAGCTTATACCATGGAGAGGTCGCCGCATCGCCGCCGATGGATCCCATCAGCACGGCATCCGCATTCTTAGCCGCCGCAATTGCCTCCTCTGTCAATGGTACCCCGTGAACGTCGATCGACGCTCCGCCCATCAAAACATCTGTATAGCTTATCGTATGTCCGTATTTTCCGGCCACGGCATCCAGTACCTTTCTGGCTTCCGCTACGATCTCCGGACCAATACCATCCCCCGGAATACAGGTGATCTTTAATTCCATATCTTCCTCTTTCCTTTCTCTCAGTATCGAACACTGCATAAATATTCATAAATCCCGAACAATAACATGCGATACTAAAAATGTAAAATATCACTTTTCTATCATAGTCTATTCTCACCTAAATTTCAAGAAAAAAGAAAAGAGACGAACCCGTTGCGATTCGTCTCCGTCTGTCATCCTATGTGAAAATGCAATCCCGAACTTACTCTGCCTGGAAGGACTTCTCAGCAAGAACGTTATCGTCAGGATCAAGATAACGCATGATAACCGTACAGGTTCCCGCGTCTCCGCCAACCGCTGTATCAAGCTGTCCAGCCATTGTTGTAAAAGTAGACGCCTGCTGATCTAATGCTGTCTCAAGCGCTTCACCCATTCCGTCTGCTACCATAGAACTGTCTTCAATCTTGATGATGACTATCAGCTCATTTCCTTTTGTCTCAACGGCTACAGACATACCTTCCTGTGCCATTGCAGCGAATGCCGCTTCATACTGCTCTTTTGCAGCAGGATCGTTGAGAAGGCTCTCCAACGTGTCACCGGCAGCAGCCGTATCGCCTTCTGTCTCTGTCTCAGCCTCTGCTTCCGGCTCAGATTCCGTCTCTGCTTCTGCTTCCGGTTCAGCCTCAGGCTCTGCCTCCGGTTCAGCTTCTGCTTCTGCCCCGGTATCAGCAGTTTCCTCTGTCCCGGCAGCCGGCGCTGTATCGTCAGAACCGCCGCAAGCCGTAACTGACAGTGTCATTGCCATGATCGCAGCACATGCGATAAATTTTAAAGATCTCCTTTTCATAGTACTTCTCCTCCTTTTGCTATTCCGAACATAATGTTCTTTTACACAATCTAAGATTATACATACTTCCTCTGCATTTGTCAATAACCAAATATTGACTTTTTGCGTTCTTTTAACAAAAAAGAGCCCCGGCATCCCACCAGGCTCTTTTGTATCAATTCCCTGTATTATCGTATCAGTTCGCCTCAGACTTCTCGATCTGTGCAACCGCAGACTTCTGCATCGGAATACGGCAGTTCTTGTTACTGCCAAACTCTACGATGATCGTATCATCGGTAATATCGATTACGATCCCATAGAAACCGCTGGTTGTCAGCACGCAGTCACCTACACTCATATCCGCCAGCATCGCAGACACACGCTTCTGCTCCTTCTTCTGCGGCCTGATCATAATAAAATACATAAAAGCCACGATGATCACGATATATAAGATCATCACGATACCGCCGCCCGCAGCAGCAACCGGTTCTGCTGTCAATAAAAGTCCCATATCATTTCCTCCACTGTCATAAAATGTATTGATCCAAACAATCTACAGCATACTATACACTGAAAAATCGCGAAAAACAAGCCTTTTTCAAAATTTAATGATTTATCATGCCGTCCAGCTTCCTTTTTTTATAAGTTGCAAAACATCCTTCATCCAGCGCATTCCTGATCTCCTCCATCATCGTGTTATAAAAATAGAGATTGTGCAAAACGCACAGCCGCATACCAAGCATTTCCTTTGCTTTCAACAGGTGTCTAATATAGGCTCTGGAATACCGCCTGCATGCCGGACAGGCGCACCCCTCCTCGATCGGTCTGTCATCCAGTTCGTACTTCGCATTAAAAAGATTTATCTTCCCGTGGTTTGTATATAAATGTCCATGTCGGCCATTCCTTGTCGGATAAACACAGTCAAAAAAATCCACACCACGCTCCACCGCCTCCAGAATATTGGCCGGCGTGCCCACTCCCATCAAATACGTAGGTTTATCCTGCGGCAGATAAGGAACCGTCTCCTCTATCACATGGTACATCTGCTCGTGGCTTTCTCCTACGGCAAGACCCCCAAGCGCATATCCGTCACAATCCAGTTCCGATATCCTTCTGGCGTGATCGATCCTGATATCATCATAGACCGCACCCTGATTGATCCCGAAAAGAAGCTGTTTCCGGTTGATCGTATCCTCTAGCTTATTTAATCTGGTCATCTCCTTCTTACAACGCTCCAGCCATCTGGCAGTACGTGCCACAGACGCTTCCACATAACTTCTCTCGGCCACGCTGGACGGGCATTCGTCAAAGGCCATGGCGATCGTCGAAGCAAGATTGGACTGAATCCGCATACTCTCCTCCGGTCCCATAAAGATCTTCCGTCCATCTATATGGGAATTAAAGTATACTCCCTCCTCCTTGATCTTACGCAGCCCTGCAAGAGAAAAAACCTGGAAACCACCGGAGTCCGTGAGGATCGGCCTGTTCCAGGACATAAACTTATGTAAACCTCCAAGCTGTCTGATAACCTGATCACCCGGACGCACATGCAGATGATACGTATTGGACAATTCCACCTGCGTTTTAATGCCTTCCAGGTCCTCCGTGGACACCGCGCCCTTGATCGCCGCTGCGGTCCCCACATTCATAAACACCGGTGTCTGTATCGTGCCATGCACGGTCTTAAGCTGTGCACGCTTCGCCCGGCCTTCCGTCTTCAAAATCTGATACATATCCGCACCTCTATATCGCTCTTAGCGCAATACCCATATCCTCTCTATAAATATTGATCCCAGAATTCTTCCAGGCAGATATCTTCCTCCTGCATAACGGTAGCGGCCTCTCTGCCTACATACCGAAAATGCCATGGTTCATACTCTATACTGGTGATATACTCTTTGTTCTTCGGGTAGCGGAGCGTAAATCCATACTCGCTGCAATGTTCTGCCAGCCATTTACCGGCCTCCGTCTCTCCAAATCCCTCATCGAGATCTTTATAGGTATCACAAAAAATATCAAGTGCCAGACCGATCTGATGTTCACTGGCCCCCGGTACCGTCACTGCCTGAGAGGCCAGTTTGTAAGCATCCATATAGGACATCCCCTGCCCCATGTAGATCTTTATCTTCTTATTAAAAAGGAATTCCTGGCGGTTCAAATCTCTGTACGGCGAACAGATCTCCAGATTGATGCCATCCTCCTTGGCCGCTTTCATCATCAGCAACAGATCCTCTATGATACGCTCATCACACTTCATATTACCCTTGATCGTGCCAATGTCAAAACTGTACCCTTCCGGGATCGGATGCTGCTTATTGATCAGAACAAGCCGCCAGTCCTCCTCATCAAACACGAGATCGCCTTCCGTTTCCTGGCACGATCCTCCCCCGGACTGATAAGCTTCATGACTTTCCAGAATATCATCGATCGTGTAGGTATCTACCTCTGTGGCATCATCTTCTATATCATATTCCTCACCCAGCTCTTCATCATCCAATAGGATCTGTTCTGTCGGCACCATTTCCGACTCAACAGCCAGTGAGATATCAGAATCCTCAACTACCGCGTCGTAAGCCTCTCTGGCCTTCATAAAGCTTGTCCGCTCCGCAAACACCGCAAAAGAAAAACTGCAGCTGCTCATGAAAAAGATCATGACAAAAGCCACACTGGCATACCGCTTCATATTCGTCCTGAAATGTCTGCCGATATGATATATGCCCAAAATGACCGATAGTAGCACAAGACAGGGATAATGCAGCTTTTTATGTTTCCTTGCTATTCTGGAAAATTTGTTGATCGTTTTTTCTCGAAATACGTCCTTCATAAAAACCCTCAAATTATGTACAAAATACATTCGCTATTTAACATAATAACACATAAAATTTATTTGTACACCTTTTTTATGTAAATCTCTTTATATTTTTTACGAAAAATTTTGCCAATTCCGCTCTTGTACGGAATCCCTGCCGGAAATGACTTCCGCACGCCCCGATCCTCCGGAAAAATCCCTGAAAAATATGGCTGATCCCTACGAATTGTCGATAAATTTGCCATGTACAGAACCGTACTATATGTGGTATGATAGAATACAACAAGCAACAATTTCTTGTGTTATTTTAGATTTGAAATTATAATATCTTTTGTTATTTAATATGTGCAGGTTTTCCTGCATATACTTATCAGAAAATTTCATTTTATACCCGTATTTGTAACGTCTGTGAGGAAATTTTCTGATAATTCCATCGATTGGTTCCTGCTGCCGCTTTTCCAGGGCAGAGGATTCAGAAAATACAAGATACAGGAAAGGATACTCATTATGGCAGGCTCTTCTTTTGGCACTATTTTTCAGATCTCAACATGGGGGGAATCCCACGGCCCCGCACTGGGCGTCGTGGTAGACGGCTGTCCCGCCGGACTTCCCCTGTGCGCAGACGATATCCAGGTCTATCTCAACAGACGAAGGCCCGGACAGTCCGGAATCACCACGAAACGTCAGGAGGCGGACGAGGTCGAACTGCTCTCCGGTCTCTTCGAGGGCCGGACCACCGGCACCCCCATCTCCATGATGATCCGCAACACCACACAGCGTTCGTCGGATTACGGTGAGATCGCAGACTGCTATCGGCCCGGACATGCCGACTATACCTTCGACGCCAAATATGGTTTCCGGGATTACCGGGGCGGCGGCCGCTCTTCCGGACGGGAAACCGCCGGACGCGTGGCAGGCGGCGCCGTCGCGGCAAGACTGCTGCAGGAGTTCGGCATTCGCGTGACAGCCTACACAGTATCCATCGGCCCGGTGCAGATCGACCGCGGCAGATTCGATCCGCAGGCCATCCTGACTACCCCCACCGGTATGCCCGACGCCGAGGCCTCCGCCATGGCAGAGGCTTATCTGGCGGACTGTATGAAGAACTGCGATTCCGCCGGCGGCGTCATCGAATGCGTCATCGACGGTGTGCCCGCCGGACTGGGCGATCCGGTGTTCGAGAAGCTGGACGCCAATCTGAGCAAGGCGCTCATGTCCATCGGCGCCGTCAAGGCCGTGGAGGTCGGTGACGGCACAGCGGTTTCCTCCCGCCAGGGTTCCCGGAATAATGACCCCTTCCGCATGAAGGACGGAAAAGTAACCAAGACCAGCAACCATGCGGGCGGTATCCTGGGCGGTATCAGCGACGGTTCCTCCATCATCCTGCGCGCTCATGTGAAGCCCACCCCTTCCATTTTCTCTCCCCAGCAGACCGTGAACAGGCAAGGCGAAGAGATAGATCTTGCCATCAGAGGCCGCCACGATCCCGTGATCGTCCCCCGCGCCGTAGTCGTCGTGGAATCCATGGCCGCTCTTACGGTCGCCGACGCTTTGCTTCTCAACGCTGCCGCACGACTTGACAATCTCAGAAAAATATATGGCAGGTGATATCCTGCCATATATCTGTGTTTCTTTATCCTTATTAAGAGCTTCTTCTAATTCGTTAATTCGTTAAATAACTGCTGATACAATACAGCGTCTGCCCGTTATAGTCTACCCGTGACCAGCCGTATTCCTCATTGATTCCCGTCCTTGTCACGTATTCCCCATTGTGCAGTACGGCAACTACCGTGGCATCCGGGTTGGTCACGCTGGGCAGCGCCCGCAGATTCACCTCGATCTTGGCCGTTACCTGATCGTTTCTCTCGGCAAATTTCGTCTTCAGCCCGTCTCCGCTGCCCGCTCCCTCCTGAGAAGAGACCGCAGGCGCCCGGTAGCTTAAGTCCGTGGTCAAATAGCTGGATACCGCATAGACTGTCTGGCCGCTTAACTCCAGCCTGGACCAACCGCTGTCACTGACACCGGTCCTTAAAATGCTCTCCCCGTTTTGCAGCGTATAGACGACCGTGCTGTCCGCACCCTGGCTGGGAATGTCGCGCAGATTGGTGGAATCCTTAGCCGTCACGTTCTCACTGACCTGTGTGAAGTTCATCAGCGCCTCCGCATCGGCCGTAACCTCTTCCGGTGTCTCTGTATTCTGGGCCTGCGCCGTACCCTCATAGCCGAAATAAGCCACATTTACATCCACCGGCTTCCCGATCCCGGCCACCGTTCCCCGGTTCGTATACTGCCACATGGCATGGGTTCCCGCATAGGAAGATTTCGCTGTCTGCGGATACGGCACCGCCGGATACTGAGATACCCAGATACGATATGTCCCCGCCAGCCGGTCCGTATCCCATTTCGCATTACCTGTCAGTTCTCCCATGGAGGAGTAGAACATCGGCGTATAACCCCTGTTATAGATTTCCTGCAGAAAGGCAATGGCGATATCCGTGCGCTGCGCATTGGTCAGCTGATACTGCGCGCTGTCCGGCCGGTCAAATCCCTCACAATCATAGGCCACCGGATAAGTGATCTGGTACTGCGCAATATAGTCCGCCACCCAGCCGGCCTCCTCTACGGCCTCATCCGTCGTCGCGGCCGTGGAAAAGAAATACGCTCCCACCTTGATCCCATGCTTCTGGGCCTCCTGCATGTTATATTTCGCATTGGAATCGGCACAGATCTCCCGGGACTTGTCCGCCCGGTATCCTACCCGCACCATGGCAAAGTCAATGCCGGACGTGGCAACCTGCGCCCAGTCGATGGTACCCTGATAACGCGCCACATCGATGCCGATCGTCACCTGATCGGTCTGTGCCACACTGCCAGAGGAGAGAAGCTCCGCCACGTTGACCTCCGTTCCCTGGGCAGTGCTCATATTGGAAGTCTGCGGATCCTGTGCCTGCTGCGCGGCATCCACATTCTCCGGTCCGGCTTCGTCCGCCGCAGCCACGGCAGGTATGTCTCCTGCATTCGGCGCAGAACCGCCTGTATCTTCTGCCGCCTGATCATTTTGCTCAAGCACCGTCCCGGTATCCGCCGTCTGTGTCTCCTCACCGCCTGCCGTTTCCGGTTCCTGTCCGGCTTCTGCATTCTCGGTCTGTTGCAGCGCTTCCAACGCTGCATCCTTCCCCTGGTTCCTGCCCAGTATCAGGACGACCGCCACGATAACGATCACACCCAGGACCGCTGCTGCCACAATAGGCAGCAGAATCCTTCTGTCCGACAGCCCTCTCACAGCATAGGATTCCTCTTCCTCCTCATAATCATCCTCATCTTCAAAAGAGTCCTCATAGTCCTCTTCCTCGTCCAGATCCAGGAAGTCATCATCCAGATCACTTAATTTTCTCAATTCAATCCCTCCATGCCGCCATGCCGCTTACCCGATCTCCAGCAGATCCAGATAGAGGCCGTTATAGTCCGTGCGCTCCTCCTTCATAAACTGGATCGCCGTCTTCGGATGCTGATTCAGGATACCGGTCAGAAGATAGGGCACATCATATCCCCACTTCACACCGGATTCCCTGAGCGGCACGATCTGGTTCTCCACAAACTTAAGCAGCGGATTGATCCTGTACTTTGGATTCTTCAGGAAGCCCAGCAGCAGTTCACTGGGACAGTTGCCGCATCCCCGTCCAAGACCGCTCACCGTGGCATCCAGATAGCTTACGCCCTTGATGATCGCCTCCGTGGTATTGGCGAAGGCCAGCTGTTGGTTATTGTGGGCGTGAATGCCTACTTTCTTGCCGTATTTCTCCGCCGCTTCCAGATATTTATCACAGAGCCTTCTGACCTGCTCCGGGTAGAGAGAGCCGTAGCTGTCCACCAGGTAGATCGTTCCCACGCTGCTCTTTCCCAGAAGCTCTAGCGCCGCATCGATATCCAGATCATTGGACTTGGAGACGGCCATGATATTGACTGTCGTCTCATATCCCTTCTTCGTACAGTCCTCGATCATCTCCACCGCTGCCGGGATCGTATTAATATAAGTAGCAACCCGCACCAGGTCGACAGGGCTGTCCTTCTTATTCAGGATATCCTTCCGGAAATCACAGCGCCCCACATCCGCCATCACGGCGATCCTCATATCCGTCTTGTTGTCACCCACTACTGCACGGATATCCTTGTCGTCGCTGAACTTCCACTTGCCGAATTTCTTCACGTCAAACAGTTCCTTGGACGCCTTATAGCCAAACTCCATGTAATCCACACCGGCCCTGATATTGGCCTGGTACAGTTCCTTCACGAACTCGTCGGTAAAGAAAAAGTCATTCATCAGGCCCCCGTCCCGCAGGGTGCAGTCTACCACCTTGATATCCGGAGAGTAGGACATAAGGGTTCTCTCTTTTGCGATCCTCTCGATCTTCTCCATATTGCCTGTCCTCGCTTTCTATTTTACCACGATCTTCTTGAAGCTCTTCTTGCCTTTTTTTACAATAAATTCTTCCGCAGCGATCCTGTCCTTCGTGTAGGAAGCCTTGATATCCGTCACTTTTTCACCCTTCACGGATACGCCGCCCTGCTCCACGGCGCGTCTTGCCTCGGAACGGGATGCAGCCATTCCGGCCGCCACCAGCACACCGAGGATATCGATGGAACCGTCCACGAATTGATCGTCTGTCAGTGTCACCGTAGGCATATTCTCCGAACTTCCGCCGCCTGCAAAGAGCGCCTTCGCCGCTTCCTGTGCCTTATTCGCTTCCTCCTCGCCGTGTACCAGGTTGGTCAGCTCATAGGCCAGGATCTCCTTGGCCTTGTTCAACTGACTACCCTCCCACTGGTCCATCTCGTCGATCTGCTCGATGGGCAGGAAAGTCAGCATCCGCAGGCACTTGAGCACATCGGCATCCGCCACGTTTCTCCAGTACTGGTAGAACTCAAAAGGCGTCGTCTTGTTCGGGTCAAGCCAGACTGCCCCCTTCTGGGTCTTGCCCATCTTCTTGCCCTCGGAATTCATTAGCAGCGTGATGGTCATCGCATAGGCATCCTTGCCCAGCTTGCGGCGGATCAGATCCGTGCCGCCCAACATATTGCTCCACTGGTCGTCGCCGCCAAACTGCATGTTACAGCCGTATCTCTCGTACAATGCCATGAAGTCATAGCTCTGCATGATCATGTAGTTGAATTCCAGGAAGCTTAATCCCTTCTCCATTCTCTGTTTGTAGCACTCCGCGCGGAGCATGTTGTTGACGCTGAAACATGCGCCAACCTCACGGATAAATTCTACATAATTTAAGTCGAGCAGCCAGTCCGCGTTGTTGACCATCAGCGCCTTGCCCTCGGAGAAATCGATAAACCTGCTCATCTGCTTCTTGAAGCACTCGCAGTTGTGCTCGATCGTCTCCTTCGTCATCATGCTGCGCATATCGGTCCTGCCGGAAGGGTCACCGATCATGGCCGTACCGCCGCCGATCAGCGCGATCGGCTTGTTGCCCGCCTCCTGCAGACGCTTCATCAGACACAATGCCATAAAATGTCCTACATGCAGGCTGTCCGCGGTAGGATCGAAGCCGATATAGAAGGTCGCTTTTCCGTTATTGATCAGTTCGCGGATCTCCTCCGCATCCGTCAGCTGCGCAAGAAGTCCTCTTGCCTGAAGTTCTTCATAGATTTTCATTGTTTTCTCTGCCTCCGTTTCCAACTTAAAATTTTCCATATGCGGGCCTGCACATAAAAAACCTCATCCTATACATGCCATAGGACGAGGTTACTCTCGTGGTACCACCTATTTTCACAGACAGCTCACACCGCCTGCCTCATCAAGTACACCGGCGCCTTCATCTATACTTTCCGCTCGATCTTATCGCCGCAATACTCTCCTGCTGTAACGGGCATTTCCCGGCATGGCCTACTAGGACGCTCTCTTCCATTCTGCCATGCGGCTCCGAGATGTATTCATGATAAACCTCCCGCGCGCCTCTCATCGACCGGCTGCTTTCTGTTCGTTTGGCAGATCACTACTTGTTCTCTTCAACACCTTTTGTTTTTCTGTCTCTAATGTAAACGAAAGCGTGCCGTTTGTCAACCATAAATTTTTTCTTCTCATTTTCTGCATATAATCATCTGTTGGCATCACACAGCATAACGTATGCTCTATAAATATCGACCGGCCTGTTCCGCCTGCATAGAATACTTGTCACAAATATGTGTAAGAATCTCCTCATCTGACAGATCAAGACTGCGCAGAATATCTATGGTGTTTTTCAGAGATTCCGCAAGGTCCTCCTTGTATTTTTGCTGTAGACTTTCGATCGTATGCTTCTGAGCTTCGATAGATTGATTTTGCTCTTCGATCGTCTGACTCTGGGCTTCGATCGTATGCTTCTGCTCATCAATCTCGTTCTGCATCTCATCCATCATGTACTTCACCGTATTGCGGTCAAGAATAGCCAGTTCTTCCGAGAACATTCCCATCACCCTTTCTATATTCAGGCAGATCGTGTAGGCTTCCTCATATATCTTCCGAAATTCCGGATAGGCTGTGATCAGCAGGATGATCCTGTCCGGGTCGTCACTGGAAAACAGAGTCAGCCAGGCATCTCTCTTATCTTTGATACTTTTATTTTGCTGTCTTTCCCGAAAGATGTCAAGGGGAATGAACATTCTGTCATATCAAACCATCTCAGGCCTCAATCACCCTCAGATCCCAGGCAGGAATCGCAAATCGCTCTCCGGCCTTAACCGTCTCCCCCGACAGAAGATCCGTCCCGTCCCCGTATCCGTACCGCACTTTCTGCGCCGTGCCGGAATAATTGAGATAGAAATACACCGTCTTCCCCAGGTCATTGACGCCCTTACGGAGGATCACCGGGAACCCTTCCCCTGCCGGAACGGATACCCCTGCATCCGCAAGCGCTTTTCCGAGGATCCGCGTCAGCAGCTGTTCATCCGTCATACAGGCAATATAATAAGCATACCCCTGTCCGAAGGCATTCCTGGTCACTGCGGCATACTCCTTCCAGTTATCATGGTCATAGGACACAAGCGTCTGCGCCGTATCCGGAAGCAGAAGCTCCATAAACACCGCCGCCTCATGGGCCGCACCGTCCTCCGTGATCTCTCCGGAGAGCATAACATGCTTCGGTATCGTAAACTGGTGATAATGAACGCCCATGCAATCCCGTAAGAGCCGCGGCTGTACCGCATGGCTCACCTTCACATTCTCATCCGCGAAAGCGCTCTTGAAGGTAACCACCAGTGTGCCGCCGTTCTCCACATACCGGTTCAGCTTCTGCAGCAACGAATCCGGCGCCGCATAGAGGGCGGGCACAAGGATCATCTTATACCTGTCGAAATTCTCCGACTCCGGCCACAGGAAATCACACTCCACATTTCTCTGATAGAGCGCGTCATAGAGCCAGCGCACCACATCGTTATAAGACGCCGCGATCCGGAACCACCTTAAGGCTGTCAATGCCTCGTTGCTCACCAGAATCGCCACCTCGTTCTTCTTTTTCAGATTGACCAGATGGCTGCCGATCTCCCGGAACTCCCGGCCGATCGTGCAGGCCTCCAGATAAGTGGCATTTTCCGCAAAATCATGGCTTAATATCCCCTTCCAGTAAGTCTCCATGGCGTTGTGCAAAGAATGCCAGTGCCAGTACATTACACTGCCCGCCCCCGACGCGATATGGCTGTATGCCTGCAGGCGCAGCTGACCTTTATAGGGCAGCCACTCCGGAAAGCCCTGGGCCTCCGTCTCCAGAAGCAGATAATTGTCCTGTTTCAGGCAGCGTGTCATATCCCCGCCAAAAGCGATCTCCTTACCGGTCAGATCTTCCTGGGACGGATGGTAGATATCCACCCCGGCAACGGTCAGACACCGCGCGGTACGGTAATGATCCACGTCGGGCTGCACGCCGTAGGAGTACCCCTTCCATTCGAAGTCAAAATTGTGGGTGATAAACTGATCCTCTCTGGCATATTCCCGCACCAACGCTGCCTGCCATCCTAAGAACTCCTCCACCAGCCGCCGCTGGAACTTCTCGAATTCCGCTCCCAGACTGCCGTTGATGGTTCCTCTCACATCCGGGAAATCCTCCCAGGCATTGATCCGGTTGCTCCAGTAATCCAGGCCGAAGGCCGCATTCATGGCTTCCAGATCGTCCCCGAATTTCTCCCGCAGGTATTTTACGAACCTCTCCTGTACGTTCTTCCCCGCCGTCCCATAGTGCTTCGTCTCGTTGTCTATCTGGAAACCGATCACACATTTTCTGTGAGCCGTGCATTCCATCAGCCGTCTGATGACGCGCTCCGCATAGAAAAGGTAGACGGGATGGGTAATGTCCATGATCTGCCGCGCGCCGTAAATGGCCCGTCCCTGCTTCGTCTCCACAAGCACATCCGGATGAGACTTCACCATCCAGGTGGGCACCGCATAGGTGGGCGTTCCCACGATCACATGAATGCCCGCCTCCTCCATGGCATCCAGAACCCTCTCCACGTGGGAAAAGTCAAATACCCCTTCCTGGGGTTCGCAGGTGCTCCAGGTGGACTCCGCGATCCGCACCGTGTTGATCCCCGCTTTCTTCATCATTTTTACATCTTCCGCCAACCGCTCATAAGGCATATATTCGTCATAATATGCCGCACCGAATAAAATTTCCTTCATCTGCTTTCTTTTCCTTTCTTCTGATTTCCAAACGATACCGTGAAAACAGAATAGCACAGAAAGCGGAAGGGATATATCACATATTTCATGTAACTGTCATCTATTTTTGTTCTTTTGAAAATCTCCGAACTTCTCCGATATTTTGTCGGCGTCATTCCCGTCTGCGCCTTAAAGGCTCTGCCGAAATGACTCTGAGAGCAGAATGCCAGATAGGAAGCAATGCTCTTGACATCATAATCCGAATATCGCAGCAGATTCTCGGCCAGTCTGATCCCCTCCACGCGGTGAAAAAGCGCCGAAAGCCAGGTTGTGGAAACACCGATCCGGTGTCCGATCTCCCCGATCACGATCTCACTGTGCAGGTTCTGGAAGATATAATTCTTCGTCTGCTCGATCAGCGCGTTCCTTTCCGCCGATGCATGGACATCGTTTACCCGTTGTGTGAACTCGAATTCCGCCTGCCGCATGGCCGCCTCGATCTTCACGACATCCGTCATCTCTTCGATCTCCAGAATATAGCCGTCCACCATGGAAAAAGCCTCCTCCGGAAGCATCCCTCCCTCGATGGCCGCCCGGGAAGCCAGCGTCACGACACAGATCGCAATATTTTTAGCCTGCCGCAGCCCGTCTCTGGAAAGTTGTCCTACTTTCCCGTACCGGGCTTCCCGCAGACTTTGCTTAAGCATTTCCCTGTCCCCACGGCGGATGCTGTCCATCTCCCGCTTCTCCTGGTCATAAGGATTATGTGGCAGTTCCGTCTCCTGTCGTTGGAAAATCACCTGCTGCACACTGACCCTGGCCTCCCGGATTTCCTTCTTCACCAGACCGTTCTTTCGCCATATCTCTTCTGCCGTCCATTCCTGCCCCGTAATACTGTGGCACAATGCCAGCAGTCCCGCACAGAAAACGTTCTGCTCACAGAAGGCGGCCGGCCCGATCAGCAGCTTTTTCCCCTCAAAAGGCAGTACCCCGTACAAAAAGGCATCGAATTCACGAAACAACACAGGACAGCCGTCCTCCTCCCCGGAGACTAGCATCTTAAAAAGGGCCGGATCCTGATACAGCGGGTCCGCCTCCGGAGTCCATTCTCCGTACACCCGCTGTATGCCATGATCCTGCCCTACAAGATAAATATTACATTGCAATATCCTTACCCACTGCTCCAGCAGGTAATCCAGATTATATGTCATCGGTTCACCATCAACTTAATCATCGCCTGGTTCAATCCGTCCACCGTCAGCTTGTACATGGGGAACATTCCCTTGATCGCCGTCTCCGCCTCCCGCCAGGGCGCATGGCCCGGCGCCATCTTCGGGTTCAGCCAGACGATCTTCTTATAATGACGCTTCATAAGCTGCAGCCACTCCATGCCGGATAAGCCGCCGTTTGGCCCTCTGTAATTGCCCGATGTGGAATACAGCTCTTCCGGCGCCATGGCAGCGTCCCCCACGATGATCACCTTGTAATCGCTGTCCAGATTGCGGAACATCCATTCCGTCTCGATCCAGTCTCCGTTCTCGCACTCCGGCGTCTTATACAGGTTAGAATAGATGCAGTTATGGAAAAAGTAAGTCTTCACATCCTTATAGTGATTGGATTTATACACGGAATGAAACAGCTCGTTCAAAAGTGTCGTATAAGGGATCATCGTGCCGCCCGAGTCCATCAGCAGCAGAAGCTTCACCGCATTCTTGCGCGGCTTCTCCATCACGATCTGCAGGCAGCCGCCGTTGTTGCAGGTAGCGTCCACCGTACCGTTAATATCCAGTTCCGTCTCCGGAATATCCAGCTTCGAGGAAAACTGCCGCAGCTTACGCAGCGCCATCTGGAACTGCCTGTTGTCCAACACCTTGTCATTGCGGAAGTCACGGTATTTCCTGGCGCCCACCACCTGAAAGGCAGACTG
>CANOCU010000045.1 GCA_947564645.1 uncultured Lachnospiraceae bacterium | reverse complement strand
GAGAATATGGTCTACTGGCCATATAACTTTACCGACCCATTTGCTGACTAACACCTAATGTTTTTATATTTGTCGGTATTGCCATTGCCTTCCTCCTATTTTTCTATCCAAGTATACCTCTAAGTAATTTCTCTAAACAAACATCTTTTCCAACATAAACTTTTTCAAGGTTCTTAAGCTTTCCAGCTTACGCTAATGAAGGGTGATGAGATTGTCGAGAGAAAAAAATATGCAGCAATTTACCTCTGCTCTTCAACCTCAGGCATCATCAATTCACATTCACACAACTTATCATAATAGAAATATTGCCTTACACATCCCTGTCAATCCTCATTTTCTGCAATGGTCTATATTTTTCTTTTCTATTATTTCGTTTAAATTACTTTTCAATTTAGTTCTTTCAATTGAATTCCGTGACAGGATAAATTATAGCATATGCTTGTCGTAATTACAATTATATCACTTGAGAAATCAAGACCGTCACAGGCGACTCAAAAAGACCGCTGCATTTCCGGAATCATATCCAAATGCAACGGTCTTTCTATCCGTTTATAGTGAATAATGTTTTAAATTTCGTTTACTATAGCTCCAGGCTTTATCGGTCTACAGATATTTCTTAAGCTCCTCCGCCTTATCTAACTTCTCCCAGGGCAGATCTAAGTCGTTACGTCCGAAGTGTCCGTAAGCTGCTGTCTGTTTGTAGATCGGGCGGCGCAGATCGAGCATCTTGATGATGCCTGCCGGACGCAGGTCGAAGTTCTCACGGATGATATCCACAAGCTTCTCATCCGACACCTTACCTGTGCCGAAGGTATCTACCATAACGGAAGTAGGCTGTGCCACACCGATCGCATAGGACAGCTGGATCTCACACTTGTCAGCAAGGCCTGCGGCCACGATATTCTTCGCCACATAGCGCGCAGCGTAAGCCGCGGAACGGTCCACCTTCGTGCAGTCCTTACCGGAGAAAGCGCCGCCGCCGTGACGGGCATAACCGCCGTAGGTATCCACGATGATCTTACGGCCCGTAAGTCCGGCGTCACCGTGCGGCCCGCCGATCACGAAACGGCCTGTGGGATTGATGAAGAACTTGGTGTCGGCATCGATCAGTTCCTTCGGCAGTACCGGATCAAATACATACTTCTTAATGTCCTCATGGATCTTCTCCTGCGTCACATCATCATCATGCTGTGTGGACAGGACGACAGCTTCCAGTCTCACCGGCTTGCCCGCCTCGTCATACTCTACGGAAACCTGGCTCTTGCCGTCAGGTCTTAAATAAGTCAACGTACCGTCCTTACGCACCTTCGTCAGCTGCAGCGCAAGCTTATGTGCCAGAGAGATCGGGTAAGGCATATACTCCTCCGTCTCATTGGTGGCATAACCGAACATCATGCCCTGGTCGCCGGCGCCGATGGCTTCGATCTCGGCATCTGACATCTTGTTCTCTTTTGCTTCCAGAGCCTTGTCCACGCCCATGGCAATATCCGCCGACTGCTCGTCAATGGCAACTAACACCGCGCAGGTATTGCCGTCGAAACCGTACTCGGATTTCGTGTAGCCGATCTCCTTCACGGTATCCCGTACGATCTTCTGCATATCTACGTACGCGTTGGTGGTGATCTCACCGGTCACCAGCACGAATCCCGTACACACTGCCGTCTCGCAGGCAACACGGCTCATGGGATCCTTCTCCATGCAGGCATCCAGGATCGCGTCTGAGATCGCATCGCAGACTTTGTCTGGATGGCCTTCTGTCACTGACTCTGAGGTAAATAATCTCTTTTCCATTTCTCGTTCTCCTTTTGTTTGTTAGATTCTTGCGGAGTTTCTCTTATCACGTCTTCCCGTCCCGCTAATAAGCAGACTCGGAATGCTGCGCATTCGCGCAAAAAATCCGCTTATCGAAATAAGCGGACCTGACAGCCATTCATCAAATCCTCTTATTGTTCGATCCGTCTTACGACGATGCTTTCGCTCAGGTTGGCACCTTCCTTCTCAAGGGGTTGCCGTGGCTTCACAGATCCTATGTATCTCCACCACTCTGAATAAGAGAAACTTTAACTATATACAATTGTCTGTACCTGTAGATACCATACACCATGCGCGATTTTCTGTCAATAGAAATTTTTCCGGCACGGCACTTCTCACCGGCAAAGCGCTCATCCGACCTTCAGCTTGAATTTCTGCAGATCCCTCTCTGTGGAAACCTTATCGATCTGCGCGCCCAGTCCCTGAAGCTTTAAGTGAAAATCTTCATATCCGCGCTCAATATATTTGATATCATCAATCGTCGTGATACCGTCTGCCGACAGCGCCGCGATCACCAATGCCGCGCCCGCTCTCAGATCCGGCGCCGTAATGCTGGCCCCCGTATACTTGCCCACGCCGTCTATGATCGCCGTATTGCTCTCCACTTTGATATTGGCGCCCATACGGGTCAGCTCGTCCACATACTTAAACCGATTCTCAAAAATACTCTCTGTCACAATGCTCGTCCCGGCAGACAGCCCAAGCGTCACCGTGATCTGCGGCTGCATATCCGTCGGAAATCCGGGATAAGGGAGCGTCTTCACATGGGTATGCCCAAGCGGCTTCGCCGCCACGACACGCACCGCATCATCGGACTCCTCCACCTCACAGCCGATCTCCAGAAGCTTCGCGCTGATGGACTCCAGATGCTTAGGGATCACGTTCTTAACTGTCACATCTCCCTTCGTGACAGCCGCCGCAAACATAAATGTCCCGGCCTCGATCTGATCCGGGATAATGCCATACTCCGTGCCATGCAGACGCGATACGCCTCTGATCTTGACCACATCCGTACCGGCTCCCTTGATATTAGCGCCCATACTGTTTAAGAAATTGGCAAGATCGACTACGTGGGGCTCCTTCGCCGCATTCTCAATTACCGTCTGTCCCTCTGCCATAACCGCAGCCATCATCACATTCATAGTCGCACCGACGGAAACCACATCCATATAGATATGATTCCCCCGCAGCTTCTCTGTCTCCGTGATGATCAGGCCATGCTCAATCCTCACATTGGCTCCCAATGCACGAAATCCTTTGATATGTTGGTCGATCGGGCGTAACCCGATATTACATCCTCCCGGAAGCGCTACCTCCGCCTTCCTGTATTTGCCAAGCAGCGCCCCCAGAAGGTAATAAGACGCTCTGATCTTCTTAATATAATCGTCCTCAATGACCAGATCGTTGATCTGGGAGGCATTGATCTTCACGGTATGCCTGTCCATCCTCTGAATGATAACACCGATGCTCTCCATCGCCTGCATCAGCACATTCGTGTCCCTGACATCCGGTACATTCTCTATCACAACGGTCTCATCCGTCATAATAGCCGCAGCAAGAATAGCAAGCGCCGCATTCTTGGCGCCGCCGATCTCTACTTCGCCGACTAACGGATTTCCACCTTTAATCGCATATTGTTCCATAATGATCCCCTGTATGATAAACGAAATATAATCTGAATAAGCTGTTCAATATCTCTATAAAAGTATCTGTATCATCAATTCCTGCCGTATGACAGGATGATCTGTGTGCAATCATGTCATAAGAATCTTAAATTTTTATTAAAATCGCCTACAACAATTATTACCAGTATACCATAATTTGAACTTTTGTAAATGGGCAGATTCACCATAAACATACTGCCTTTATCATCTCAGGTTGTCGTATTCTGCATTGTCTCAATTCATATAATCAAACGGGTTGACCTGCGTACCATTGATCAGAATCTCAAAATGCACGTGCGGTCCCGTACTGACGCCTGTATTACCGCTCAGTGCGATCTTCTGTCCCTGCGAGACTGTCTGGCCCGCAGATACCAGGACTTTGCTCAAATGTCCATATCTGGTCTGCCTGCCATCCGCATGGTTAATATAGACCACATACCCATATCCGCTTCCCCAGCCTGCCTTTGCAACGGTTCCTGCGGAAGAAGCCATGACTGCAGTCCCTACCGGTGTCGCCCAGTCCACGCCCTTGTGATTTCTGCTCGCTCCCCTGGTAGGCGCCTTCCTTCTGCCAAAGTTCGAAGTCAGCCGTCCTCCCGAGATCGGTTTGATATAAGTAGGCGGAATCTTCGTACCGCGTTCTACGATCTTTGGTACCGCCTCGTAGGTAACCTCCTCTTTAAGAATCTCCCTGCCTGTCTCCTCGCGATTACGATAGGAAACATTTGCCACCACAATGCGATGTCCGGCCGAAGGCTCCTGAAGTGTCTTCGTCTCTGTGGTATACCAGTCGTCATTATCCACATAAACGATCTCCGCCTCATAGTCCTCCTCATAATATACCTCTTCCATACGCTCCACCGACAATTCCGGTTCCGGAACCGTGACGATCAGTTCGTCTCCTACCCGGATCATGGAGTTCTCGTTCTCTATCGTCTCATTCATCGCGATCAGATCCGCCAGCGGAATCTCATTCTTCTCTGCGATCTGAGATAAGGTATCTCCCGATACCACCTCATAAATCTGCTCCTTCTCCTGATCTTTAGTCACTTCCTCTATGGCATTCTCCAGAGAAGTCAGTTCATAATCCTGCAGATAAGATTCCACCACTTCTACCGTGTCGCCATACTCCAGACTCTTAAGCCCCAGCTCATAATCGGAAAACTCCATTTCTTTCGCCGGTTCCACATCTTCAAACATCTCATCCAGAGCCGTATCGATGCCGGCGCTGGACATAGCTTCTTCTGCCGCCATCTCCTCTGCCTGCTGCTCTCTGACAGAGAAGATCTGTGTTGTCAGCACATTCAACTCTCTGTTGCCATCCAGAACCAGGTCCACATAATACTCATTTTCCTGATCAAACTTATCGATAGATGCCTGCAAAAGTGCAAGCACTTCCTCCGTACTGGCAAGATTCACCGTATACTCATTGATCTTCACGGTATAAGAACGGTTCAGCGTCTCCTTTACGCTATTTCCAAGCACTCTGGTCATATTTGCAGTAATATCCGCCGGATCGTCTACCGTTCCCCAGAGGACCTCACTGCCCTCATAGCGAATTTCACTGTCCGCCAGCACCAGCTCATCACTGGTTCCCGCCAGTCTCTTACGTGCGGCAATCAGGCAGCGGTCCACCTGCTCCGAGTCCTCCACGCTACCGACCTGCGTGCCGTTCAGATATACCGTAAAAATATTGTCCCCTGTGCTCTCTAACTTCTGATATGTGGGGAAAAAGAGTATGCTGACAAAAATTGCAGCTGCCGCAACCTTAATATATGCAATTTTCATCTTTTTATAATGTCTGCTGATCTTTTTCATCATAATTATTTATCTGTCGTCTTACGAGTCCTTTTTCGTCATTTATCCTTCCTATTTTGTAACAAAAATGTAACATTTGTATTCTATCAGTATTTCCCCTAAATGTAAAGTATTATGTACAACCCCAATTGCCACTTTTTCAAACAAATGTTCGATTTATGGAGACAAATGATAAAAAGTGTGCTAGAATGGAGTCAGCTGAAACGATGACTTTACCCCATAACAGAATGACAGGAACGCTCATGGACAGAATCACCTTTCATATAGACGTCAACTCCGCTTATTTAAGCTGGACTGCTCTGGAGAAACTGCATAACGGCTCTGCTCTGGATCTGCGCACGATCCCCGCCATCATCGGCGGCGATATGGCCAAACGCCACGGTGTCGTCCTGGCGAAATCAATTCCCGCCAAAGCTTATGGTGTCGTGACCGGAGAACCTATTGTCAACGCGCTGCGCAAATGTCCTTCGCTCACTCTGGAACCGCCGGACCATGACCTGTACAACCGCAGGAGCCGGGAGCTTATGACACTTCTGTCAGATTTCTGTCCGGATATCGAGCAGGTCAGCGTGGATGAATGTTATATGGACTACACCCCGATCCACAGGCAGTACGCTTCTCCAGAAGAGGCTGCTCATCTGATCAAAGATCATGTAAGGGAGAAGCTCGGATTTACCGTAAATATAGGCATATCCGACCGTAAAGTACTGGCCAAAATGGCCTCGGATTTTAAGAAACCCGATCTGGTCCATACCCTGTACACACATGAAATACAAAATAAACTCTGGCCGCTGCCGATCTCTTCTCTCTTTATGTGCGGACATTCCAGCGTGGAGACGCTGCACAAACTGGAGATCATGACGATCGGTGATCTGGCACGTGCAGACCGGAATGTTCTTATGGCTCATTTAAAGAGTCATGGGATCCTTCTCTGGGAATATGCCAACGGTATCGACGCTTCCGAAGTAGCCACAAAACAGGCCGAAGCAAAAGGGATCGGCAATTCCACCACCCTAAGCCAGGATGCCGCCGACAAGGAGACCGCGCACCGGGTACTTCTTTCCCTGGCCGAGTCCGTGGCCGGACGGCTGCGCAGCTCCTCTCAGGCTGCCAGCATGATCAGCACAGAGATCAAATACAACACTTTTAAGAAGATCTCTCATCAAACTACATTGCTAACACCCACCAGTCAGACGGATCTTATCTATCAGACTGCCTGCAGCCTCTTCGATGAGATCTGGGATGGCACGCCGGTGCGTCTGCTGGGCATCCGTTCTTCGAAGCTGGTTGCCGAAGGGGAACCCGTGCAGCTCTCCCTGTTTGACCTTCCTGTCACGGCACGGTCCGAGGCAGCCCCCGGCAAGGCAGGTACCCCTTCCTCCTCCCGCAAAAAAGAACAGTTAGATCAGGCTTTAGACGCCATCCGCAAGCGTTATGGCGCAAACGCCATCGTCCGTGGCAGTCTGCTGTCCGGCCGGCCGCAAAAAGATACCCTAAAAAAACAACCGGAAAATGACGACTGATCATCTGCGTCTCTTTCCGGTTGTTTTCTTTCTGTCATATCTTTTCTTGTTGCTTACCGTTCCCTTATTACCTGCCGTTCTCTTGCTGCTTAGCGGTTCCTTGCCCCCTGCCGTTCTCCTGCTGCTTACCGGTCCCTTACCCCCGGATCTGTTCCGGACACTGTATCCGAAAGTCCCCAGTTCCTTCCCGATCCCGAAATAACGCCCATGAGAATAGACAAGCAGACCCGCGTCATGCAGGTGAAGACTTCCTCCTGCATCCAGATAGCGCTCATCCACATGCACTGCCAGGACTTTTGCCAGAAACATGGTATGTGTGCCAAGCTCCAGCCTCTGCATAACCCGGCATTCCAGATTCACGGGACTCTCTGCCACCATCGGCGCCTGTACGTGCTCTCCTTTAAGCGGCGTCAGCTTCATCTCCCGCCACTTATCCGTATCCCGGCCGCTTCTGACACCGCAATAATCTGTTGCATAAACCAGAGACTTTGTAGTCAGGTTTACCACAAACTCTCCGGTCTCCTCGATCATGTGATAAGAATACCGCTCCGGCCTTACGGAAATCGATACCATAGGCGGATCCGAACAGACAGTGCCTGTCCATGCCACGGTGAACAGATTCGCATTTCCCGCTCTGTCGGCCACGCTGATCAAAACCGCCGGCAAAGGATACAACATATTCCCCGGTTTCCATACCCGTCTTCCCATATTGTTCCTCCTGTTTCCAAACAAATCCCCACACCCGGCCACTCTTAAAACGCTTAGAAAAATTTAAAATTAAGCAGTGACAAAACCTGCAGCACAATATCTGCGATCACTCCGATCAGGATTAAGATGGAGATCGGCAGCAATGCTCCGGCTCCCTTGTTAACCGGCTGACTGCTCTTCAATTCTTCCGTCTGCTTATTCAGCTCCTCCACAAATGCCGCCTGCACATTACGATACACTCTTACGTTTTCTTTATGCATAAAATCATCGGACTGCGTAAATTTTTCTTCCAGAAGATTCCGGATCTGTGTCAAGGTCTCTTCATAATCTTCCGCCTGCTCCTCATCCTTTTGCATACTCTCCAGTCTGTCCATGCATTCCTTCAGCACGCTTTGCACTTCTGCCGCATTCTCTGCCGTTTTCAGATTTACCTGCCGTATCTCCTGCATAAGACCGTCATATGCTTTCATCTGGTTCTGAAGTTGTTCCGCCCTGGCAGCTTCTGCCGTCATATTCGCTCTGATCATCTCCTGCGCATTTCTTTTCTGCGCAAGTTTATCGATAAAAGTATCCATTGCTATACCCATGCCTTTCTCTTAGTCCGCATTTTCTCAATTCTAACACTTTTCCACCCTTCTGACAATATAAACCCCATTTCTGCCGGAAGGATTGCCCTGCAATTGCATAATAAATGTATTTTTATGCAATTCGTACATTCTTCCCCGCTATCCATCTCATCATTTATAAATATTTACCATAACTTCACATGTTGTTCATACTTTATTCACATTTTCACTGTATACTATAACCATATCAATCAAGGAAGCATGTAATGTTTAACATTACACACATAGATAAATTTTTTTCATAATAGCCCAGGCGCCGCAAGGTGTCTGGGCACTCCTCATTTTATCTCCGGATTTCACGCCACATACAAATACATAAACACAAAGTGGCAGATGCTCCCGCCCATCACGAACAGATGGAAGATCTCATGGGATCCGAAATACTTATGTCTGGCATTAAAGACCGGCAGCTTCAGCGCATAGATAATGCCGCCCACCGTGTAGATAATGCCGCCTGCCAGCAGCCAGAGGAAAGCGCTGTGCGGCAGGGTATTCCACAGAGTCCCGAAGACCGCCAGGCACACCCATCCCATGGCGATATAGATCATGGAAGAAAACCATTTCGGACAGGTGATCCAGAAGGCTTTAATCGTCATGCCGATCAGGGCGATCCCCCACACCACTGCCAAAAGCGTATATCCCAGCCGGCCGCCCAGCACGATCAGACAGACCGGCGTATACGAACCCGCGATCAGAATGAAGATCATCATGTGATCCAGTTTGCGGAACACTTTCAGAATATTCTCTTTCACCGTGACGCTGTGATAGATCGCGCTTGCGCCATAAAGAGCGACCATGCTGCAGATAAATACCGCCATGGCGATACAAGCCGTAATATCCGCGTCAAGCGCCACCTTCACCATCAGCGGCGTGGCCGCCACGATGGCCATCATCATACCGATAAAATGTGTAATTGCACTTCCCGGTTCCCGAATTGTAATTTGCATAAGCGACTCCTTTCCTATAAAGAGCAATTGAATCAACAGCAACAAGGCGTCACTGCCGAACTTCATTATGACTTGTTTGTATCTCTTCATGTAGTTTTCAATACTACATATAAGATATAACAATACTACTACGTATCATATGCCAAGTCAATAGATTTATGCATTACTCTGCCGAATTTTCAAACCAGTCTTTGACGATTTCAGTCTTCCTCGATCACATGGATCTCCAGATAATCGAAGTCAATAGTCTCAATAAAATTGTCCTGCGTGAATCTGGCCTTATCGTGGCGTTTGAAGTCCTGGATCGTGGAATCCAGCCAGATCGGCTTGCCCAGGTCGAACTGATAGCACACTTCGTCCAACGCATGAAACACCTTATGGGTCCGCGTATCTTCACCGGCATCCTCGATGACGGTATCCTTTATTAAATGATTATTCTCGAATACTTTTGCCCATAAACGGAACATTTCCTCACCTCTTATTTTAAAAATTTCGCGAAATCTGTTATATTACTATACAAATCCCCCGGGGAAATGTAAACACTTTTCCCTTTTTCTTTTCCGGATAAAATGATACACTGTTATTATGCACAGTCGAAAAGCGAGAAGAGATACCTCATGAAAAAAAATCCCGGAAACTTTATCAAAATTGTCATATCCCTGACACTGTCCGTCATAAATATAAATTTGGCGGCATCTTTAGAGTCCTGGACGAAGTCCTGCGGGCGGATACCCCTTATCCTTTTTTACGGCGTTGGCTTCGTCCTGTGTTTCCTGCTGACGGCCTGTTTCCTGATGCAGTCCGAGCGGCGGCTTAAGATCCACTCCCTGCTTTGGGGCATGCCCATGGCGACGGCTCATGTGCTGGGCTGCCTGATGCGGCAGGACGGCACGGCTCTTGACAGTCTGTCACGGCTGCCTGTGCTGTTGATGCAGATCCTGTGCCTGACGGTGCCTGCTGCCGCCTGTATTGCACCTCTGCTATGGGGCTTTCAGGATACGGAGCACTGGCGGGCTCAGATGCGCTCTTATATTACCTGTAAAGATGTCCGCCGGGATTATGCCCTAAATCAGAGCACCCATAAAGCAGAGAAGCAAAGCGCCAGGAATCTGCTTCCATGGCAAGTCTGGCTGTTTTCCACCGCTGTGATCTTAATGTGCTGGCTGCCGGTCTTCCTGGCCTATTATCCATCCGTCTTCGCCTATGACGCGGAAGGGCAGCTCTATCAGGTACTGGCCCATGATTACAGCACTCATCATCCGCTGCTGCATACCCTGTTCTTAGGGGCTTTTTTCCGGCTGGGTGACGTGCTGCCCGGCTCTTACCCGGCGGGAATGGCGCTTCATTCCATCGTGCAGATGCTCCTTATGGCGGTCGTGTTCGGTTACACCCTGGCCCGCCTTACGGTCTGGAAGGTGCCCGCCGCGCTGCGGATCCTGCTCCTTATGTTCTACGCCCTGTTTCCGACCAATTCGGTATTGGCGCTGAGCACCACGAAGGATGTCCTGTTCTCCGCCCTGGTACTGCTTACCACCTTATCCGTTTATGAAATGGCGGACGCATCAGGCAGCGGCCTTTCGCGAAAAGACTGGCTTCTCTACACACTCTGGACGGTTTTGCTGCTTTTGTTCCGCAACAATGCCCTGTACGCGCTGCTTGTCACGATTCCCGCGGTATGCCTCCTGCCTGGCAGGAAAAAAGCACAATGCAGCACATCGCGCCGCCGCTATCTTGCCTTTACCGTTCTGGCGCTTGTGTTGTCGGTCGTATGCAGTACAGCGCTGAAGACGGCGCTTCACGCCAGAAACGGCAGCCCCAGGGAAATGCTCAGCATCCCTCTACAGCAGATGGCCCGCACCAGAATCAAGGCGGAAGAGACACTCTCAGACGACATGCGCCATGAACTGGATCAGTATCTGCCGGCCGAATGGGTGTTTGCAGCCTATAACCCCTACCTGGCCGATCCGGTCAAGAACAAAGCCGTCATTCACGATAATCCCGCCGGTCTTATCAAAACCTGGGTACGGCTGGGACTGGAACACCCCCAGATCTACATCGACGCCTTTCTGGATACTTCCGTCGGCTACTGGTTTCTGGAAGACAGGACCCACGCTCAGATCTACGGTCTGGGCACGGAGAGCGGATTCGGCTATCTTTCCACCGACACCAGAGCCATGCCTGCCGGCTTCGAGATCCCGCAGCAGAGCCGCCTTCCAGGACTACGCGCCCGGATGGAACGGATCGTATCCGACAACTGTTATCAGAACATACCCGTAGTGCACATCCTTTTCGCGCCGGCCTTCTACTGGTGGCTCCTGTGCCTGTATATGGCCGTAGCAATCTACCGGAGAAACTACCTGCTCCTGCTGCCGGCAGTCTTTCCGGTGTGCTACTATCTGACACTACTTTTGTCGCCGGCGGTACTGGTCCGCTACATGTACCCTTTCATCGTGACCGCCCCGGTACTGCTTGGCTGTCTGTGCCGCAGGAAGCGCTGACGGTACAGACACAGACAATGCTCCTATACCGCCAGCCGGAAGACAACTGTAAAAATATACAAGAAAAATTAAATATTTATGAAGTTTTTGGGTGAAATATACGTTTTTTCTGTTATCTATGGTATACTATATTTAATTCATGGGATTAAGGATTTATCTCACATACTTCCTGTTTTCCTGTGAATTACATTTCGGAATTAATATTTTGTAAAGGCAAGAGGTCGCGGCAGCTGCCGGGACCCAGGGGAAATGAATGGAAATAAGAATCGACCGCGACGGCGACATCGATAGTTGGAAAGAAGTGACGCTGATTTATAATTCGGCATTAAAGCAGATTTCCACAAAGTTGGAAATTCTAAACGATGAATTTCAGCATGTACACAGATACAACCCGATTGAACACATTAAATCACGCATCAAGACACCGGAGAGCATCGTCAAGAAACTCAAGAAACATGGTTACGAGTCAACCATCAACAACATGATCCGCTACGTCAACGATATCGCAGGCATCCGTGTGATATGTTCTTTCTCATCGGATATCTACCAGATCGCGGAGATGATCAGCAACCAGAGCGACATCAAAGTCATCTCCGTCAAAGATTACATCGTCAATCCGAAGGCCAGCGGCTATAAGAGTTACCATATGCTGGTGACCGTGCCGGTATATCTGTCAGACCGTATCGCAGATACCAAGGTGGAGATACAGATCCGTACCGTTGCCATGGATTTCTGGGCCAGCTTAGAGCACAAGATCCATTATAAATTCGAGGGGAACGCGCCGGAACACATCAAGGATGAGCTGGTAGAATGCGCCCAGATGGTATCGGACTTAGATGCCAGGATGCTGGCGCTCAACGAGGAGATCCAACACATCGGGCAGCTGCAGATGGCAGATTATTAGCCCGCAGACGGCATCACATAATAAGAAATGTTTTTCGCAAGCGTTATAGCCTGCCGGCTATGCCGCTTGCGAAAGTCATAACAAGGATGAAATACAGGTAAAAACGCCGGAGGCCGCAAGAAATGCATATACAAGTATCTGAAAATGCCTGCCGTCGATCCGGTCTACCACCCTGTTTCCCAGTCTCGTGCCAATAAATTGTCCCACGATACCGGGAATCGCCAACAGCAGGGTAGACGATTCCAAAATACCACTGGTGAAACGATTAAAGCTGTTCACTAAATTAGTGATCAGGAAAAAGAACTGTATCGTACCCAGATACTTCAGTTTCTCATTTCCCAATAAAGCAAGGAAATACACTGTCATTGGCGGACCGCCAATGCTGAATAACCCGTCCATCGCGCCAGACAGTGACGCGCAGAAAGCCGCAACGCCACGGTTGGCCTCAACTTTGATCTTCCCGCTCATAAACGCCATGTAAACGGCAGTCAGCAGCAGAAAAATTCCCAGCCAGAAGTTAATCCCGGACAGATTGATCGATGATGCCAGATGAATTGTTGTGGTACTGACGATCATATATACCACGGCCGGAAGAAGCGCCGCTCTCCATTGAATATATTTATGATAACGCCAAACTAATGTACCCAGAAGGAAAATTACGATCAAGCCGGATAATCCGGAGGCCTGCAATACCGGCAGGTATAACGGGAAAAAAATCATAACAAAGATCCCAAACCCAAAACCGGTCGTTGACTGGACAAATCCACCCCCAATGCAGGCCAGAAATGTATACAGAAAAAATAACCACTCGTTATCCATGAACCTCTCCCACATTACAGCCCCTGTGCACTTCTTAAATACAGACGTGACAGTCTTGCCGATTCGAAGTGATTGATCTTCTCACAGCCGGCAGGCAGTCCTGCGCAGACAATCCCGTCAAATCCGATCTCCCGAAGGACTTCAAAAAATCCGGGGATATCCAAGGTCCCCAGTCCCAACGGAACCCAGCTCAATCCACGTCCGCGCCATGACAGCGTGGGGTCCAGATCCTTAACATGGACATATTCAATCCGGTCGGCATATGTCTTTAGCAGATGAACCATGTCGACTCCGGCAACCATCGCGTGACCGTCATCCACACAAAATCCTACAAGATCAGGGTCCGTATGTCTGGCAAATTCATCGATTTCCGGGAGGCGGCAGACAGTCGTATAGGAATGATGGTTGTGCAGAAGCTTAATACCCACTTCCCTGCAATAGGTTCCCAGTTCATTACAAAGAAATGCATCCTTCTTAACCGCATCCTGGTCCACCGGACAATCCAGCCCCTGATCTTTTGGCCAGTTCTGACTGGAACAGATCATATAGTTCCCTTCCATCGCCGCTATATACTCGGCATCCCGTTTTAGTTCATCCAGGCCTTCACTTAAATTGCAATACAGGGCAGACATGGAAACCCCGTATTGGCTGCAGATCTTTTTCACCTCACTTGCAGTAAAATGTCTTCGTATAAACGGAAAGTTTTCAAGATAATCATATCCTAAATAGGACAGTTCTTTAACACATTGTATAAACTGACTCCGAAACGGTTCAGGATTCCCCACATATTGGTTTACCCACATCCATCCGGTATATGCTGTTTTCATATATTGTTTTCTCCCTTCACGCTTTGACTCCGCCACTGGTCAGTCCGTTAATAAATTTCTTCTGGTTAAAAAGGAAAAGGATAACGATCGGCACAATAGAAAGCACGGCACCCGGAAGCAGCACCTCCATCTTCTGTGCATTGGCGCTGACTAAAGAAGCCAGACCAACCGGGAGCGTGAGCTTTTCATTGGTACGCAAAACGATCAAAGGCCACAGGAAACCATTCCAGCTGTTCATTGCCATCAGAATCGTCATTGCACCAAATGCCGGCTTCATCAACGGCACCATAATACGAAAATAGATACCAAATTCCGTACAGCCGTCGATACGCGCCGCTTCCATAAAACTGTCCCCCAGACCTGATACATACTGTTGAAAGAAGAAAATGCAGATCGGAGACAGGATAAAAGGAAGGATTACGCCTGCGGTGGTATTAATGATCTTCATGCCAATACAGAGCTTATATAACGGCAACATGATAATTTCCAATGGGATCATCATAACAACCAACATCAGTGTGAAGATAAGCCCACGACCCCGGAAACGGTATACACCGAGTGCATACCCGGTCATACTGGAAAAGAATAATGCCAAAACGGTTTGCAGCACAGTGATCATAATACTGTTCTTATACCATGAAAAGTACAACCCGTCGCGATATTCGGCCAGTATCCGGAAATTCGCCAGCGTGGCGTTATCGCCTAAAACAAGCGAAAGCCCGCGGCTGAACATATACTGTGTAGGCTGAAGCGACGCGACTATAAGGAAGTAAACCGGAAACAACGCCAACAGCGCCGCGATCAAAACAGCAATCGTCAGCAGAACTGACTGCAATGTAATCTTCTTTTTCATAATCAATCCTTCTCCTTACCAAACATTCCGAAACCACGCAGCTGAACCAGATTGATCATCATAATGATCCCCAGTAACACGATTCCGATGGCGCTGCCGAAGCCCATGTCATTGCGTTGGAACGACATCTGGTATAGGTATCGCACGATCGTCAGCCCGATATCGCCGGGAGTCGAGTCCACCCAGTAGACATAGCTTTCCGTAAACATTCGATACCCCGCTATAACCGTAAGCGTAAAGATATAGATCAGGGTAGGCTTGAGCATTGGTACGGTAATAAACCAGAATTTGCGAAGTGCTGACGCACCGTCTATCTCCGCCGATTCGTAAATATCCTCGGGAATACTTTGCAGCGCAGACAGACAGTAGACCATGTTAATCCCGATCGATTTCCAGGCATCCAATGTTACCATCATCAGAATGCCGGTAGAATACCCCATATTCCAGGCAATGCTCTCCCTGCCAAAAAGATGCAGGATTTGGTTAAATAAGCCGGAGTCCATGTCACTGAACATCAGGCGAAACGCGATACCGGCAATCAGCGCCGATACCAGCGACGGGATAAAAAATGCCGAACGGAACATATTCCGCAGCTTCAACAGCCTGGAATTAACGACCACAGCCAACACGATCGGAACGGTCATCATGATCACCAGCACACAGGCGGTGTAAACAGTATTCGTAAGGATCGCATGTCCAAAATGATAATTAAACAATCTCTCATAATGATAGAATCCGACAAACCGCTCTTTACCAAAGCCTTCCATGCTCATGAAACTCATGCGGATCGTTTCAATGGAGGGGTATAGGAAAAAAATAAGGAAGGAAGCCACAAAGGGAGCCACAAATAGATACGGCGCCATCTTTCTACTGTATAGAATACGTTTCGGATTCCAGGAAGTACGAACCTGCTTTGCCTGCATAGTAATCCTCCATTCTTTTAGTCTTTCAAATCGCGTACCTCATTGGCCGCATCGGTCAGTGCCTGTTTGGGACTCTTTTCCTGTGTGACAAATACCTGATACATCACGTTATTACGCATTAACTCCTGAGCCGTCGTAGATTTCGCATCACTTGGATTAACGGGAGACGGAATCCCACCCTCAATATATGGCATCATAATATCGAAGAACGATTCGCCGGAAAAATAATCCATTGGTTCGGTCAGTCTTGCATCGGTCCATACATTAAGGTTAACAGGATCGAATTTACAGGTTTCCCAAATACCGATAGAACCTTCATCGCTCAATTTAGCCCAATACAGAAATTCCTTGGCTTCTTCGACATACTTGCACTGGTTTGTGATCGCTGTCGGCGTACCTCCTACACAGGTGGAACGCGGCTGCCCCTCCTCAAACACAGGTACAGGACGCATGATCATTTTGCCGGAAAGGTCGGGCATATAGTCCATCAGCCGGATCATATACCAGGATGGCATCAGTACGGAGGCACAGTTACCTTCGTTCATCCAATTGTAAAAGTTTTCGTTGATCAGGTCTCCGCCGGGAGCCTCCACTGCCAGTCCGTCCTGAAATACATCATACATCCACTCCAGTATGGCAATATTCTCTTCATTGTCCATTGTCACATTGCCGTCCGCATCGATATAATCCAATCCGCATCCGTTCAAAAGCGGCCAATAGGGACGCTGGTTCAGGGTTTCATATGCAGTCCACGCCTTACCCGTCGCATCCGCAACCTTGCGGCCAATCTCAAGATATTGATCCCATGTTTCAATCGCGTCAATTTCTTCTATAGTTACGCCTGCCTGCCCGATCAGATCCATATTATAATACATACAGGTGGCACCAACATGGGTGGGGATCCCGTAATAGGTTCCGTCTTTGGAATATAGTTCAAAACGAGAACTGACCATATGATCCAAATCCGGCTCCACAATATCATTGAGCGGAACAAACTGGATATCGCCCTGCATAAAGTTTGACCACCATGTAAGATTGACATCCACAATATCGGGCGCTCCTACACCGGACTGCAGTGCAATGAGAAGCTTGTTATGCATTTCGGTGACCGGATAAAATTCCAGGCTCAGTTCAATGGGATTATTGGGGTGCGCTTCATTATAAAGCTCGGCGCCATATTCAAAAATATCGGTATGCGCTTCATTGACCCAGCAAGTCAGTTCAATGGGATCGGCCGGCTCTGTTATTTCTTCCGTCTCAGCCGTATCGGGGCTTTTGGCAGCATCGTCATTTATCGCAACATCTCCATCGCCACCGGAACATGCTGTCGTGGATACAGCCAGAAGAAGCGACACTGCTAAAGCTGTCAGTTTTTTCACTTTCATAATTACATCCTCCTATGTTTGTTTTAGTCAGGGTTTCCTGTTCTGTAATTATCATTATAGATTGCCTGAAGCAAGACTCCAATTCACAGGATTGTCTAAAATGTCTAAAATAACATATATATATGCAAAATGAATGTGCAAAACCATGACATTTTATGTACAATTTTTATTTTTTCTTTCCCATGCATGTGGTGTTGTGCCAGTATAGGATTTAAATACACGAAAGAAATAGGACTGATTGCCAATGCCCACCTGCTCCGCGACATCTTTGATGGGCACACCCTGCGCAAGCAGTATTTTGGCCTGTTCAACACGGTAGCAGGCAACATATTCCGTGAAGCTTTTACCACAGTCCTGACTGAAAATACGGCTTAGATAGGACTTGCTCACATTCAAATTTCTGGCTACCGCATCCAGTCCAAGTTCTTCCTGATAATGCTCATGGACATACTCTAACGCTTTGATCGTATTGGAATTATAATCGGCAAACCGATCTGCCGTCCGGAAAAAATCAAACATTTTGTGATATGCGGATACGATCAGACGGCGGTTTTCCTGGATATTGTCACTGTTGAGTATTTCCACTCTCATAAGAGTACAAAATTCCTGCAGCTCGTCGCTAAGCGGAACCGTTTTGATATTACGTATCACCAGATTCAGCAATTCCAGACATATGATCTGGCAGGAAACACGATCCGCCTCCCCATACAACAATCTGTCAAACACAGCCTGTACAGCGGACATACAATACTCCTGCTCCCGGCGTTCCACCGCATTGGCAATCTCCCTTTCGGAAGCGGTGTCCAGTGTGACGAATTTTTCGGCTCTCACGGGCCGGTTGTCTGAAACATTGATCAGGGATCCATATCCGGTCAGATACCGCAGAGACATCTCCTGATGTGCCTGGCGATAACAACTGGGCAGATTGGCCGCCTGCACCCGCTTTCCCAATACAAACGATGCTGTCAGGTTAGTATATTTCTCCAGGTTTTGCCGCAGCGAGTGTATCAGCTGCCTGCAGATATTGTAATAATACTGTTGGCTGTTCCAACCTTCAAAGGAAACAAAAACGACAAACTCCCCACCCCCGATCTCCACAATAGTCCCTAAAGCATATTGGCAGATAACCTCCTGCAGGATCGAGATGATAGAGGGACTGAGCATTGCCAGCTCAATTCTGCCGCCTTCCTGTTCCAGTTTATGAATATTGTCGATCTGCATCAAAATAAGCTGGATATTGCTGCCATGATCCAGAAACGGAAGCTGTTCTGAGAAGACATCCGGATCGATCGTGTCACCGTTTAGCAGACTAAGCACCAATTGACGCTGGCTTTCCTTTTCGCTGTTTTGCCGGTATGCCTGCAGAGCCTGTGTATCCTTTCCACCCGATTGTTGGATCTGCTCAACACATTTCTGAAGCGCTTCCAAAACCACCTCCCGGTTCAAATTATGCTTGAGCAGATAGTCAATCGCACCAAGTTTTAAACTGGAACGCACATAGTCATAATCTTCATATCCGCTCAGCACGATCACCGGCAGATCAGGGTACATCCGTTTTACCTGTTCGATCAGATCTGCGCCATTCATATCAGTCATACACATATCGGTAAGCAGGATATCCGGGCGCAGACAGTGTATCTTTTCCAGAGCTTCCTGTCCGTTTGCCGCTTCCTGATCTACGAGAAATCCGTCTCTCTCCAGGCACAGGTCCACCTTTAAACGTGTCCGGGCATATAGTTCATCATCAACGATCATCACATGGTACATTCTCCCACCCCTTTCCCTGCTCCTTTGTTTCATCTGTTTCATTGACCCTTACCGGGATCCTCACCGTTGCGATCGTAAAGCATCCCGGCATGCTGTCATACGAAACTCCATATTCCTCCCCGAAATAAATCTGAAGCCGCTTTTGTACGTTGGCTATCCCAATGCCATGAATGCTGTGCTCACGGTTTGTCCTCGTCTGTGCCATATGGTTGAGCCGTTCCAATATGCCGGCATCCATACCGCAGCCGTCATCAATAACGGATATCTCCACAATATCCTTTGTCCGGAATCCTTTTATCGTAATCGTAAGGGAAGTGCGCCCGGCTGCAGTGCCGTGAATCACGGAATTTTCAACTAACGGCTCCAATGTAAACGGAGGTAAAAGGCAGTCCAGTAAAGAATCATCGAGCAATATCGCAAGCTTGTAGGAAGCTATGCCACGATACTGCTGAATGTTGAGATACCAGCGAATGTAATCAAGTTCCTCCGAAAGCGGTATAAAATCCCGCCCGGAACGAAGCGTGCGGTTTAGAAGTGACGACAGACTCTGCAGAATATGGGCCAGTTTCGTCTGTTGCTGCAGATTTGCCATCCATGCTGCCATGTTGAGTGTGTTGGTAATGAAATGGGGGTTGATCTGCATTTGCAGAAGTTCGATCTGCAATTCCTGCCTCTGCTTTTCACTGCTTTTAATCTGCTCGATCATCGTTTCCAGCCTGCCCGACATCTCATCAATGCTCTGTGCAATAATGGCAAATTCATCGCACCCCTGATCCTTTATACGTGAAGAAAAATCACCTTGCTGAACCCGGTTTAGGACCTTCACGATACTCCATAGCGGAGGCTTCATAGTGCGGTTAAGCAGAAAAAAGACGCATGGAACTAATACCATCATGATCAGCAGCAGGGTAATGACGCCCGTACTGCTGTTCAACGCAATCCGGGAAAGGACAGCGCCATCAATCACATTCACTATATACCACCCGGTTTCTTCCATTTTCATCGCGAGCAGCGTGTTATCCAGCATCCCCTCCGGATGAAAAACTTTAATGTCGGATGAATCGACAGAAGAAAGATACTCCATCCAGTCCGCTCTGTTGACGGTATCATCCTCCCCCGTATGAATAATGACATTTCCATCCCGGTCCAGCAGATATATTGTAGATGCGCCGTCCCGGTCCAGATTGGAAAACAACTCGGTAAGTACTCCGGCACGCAGTGTCATGATCAGATATCCAACCGATTCGTCTCCGATCAGCCGCTTCATTTTCAGAGCGTAATAAAGGATCGGCTCATCAGCCTGCGGTGCATACCGGTCCACACTTTTCAGATAATAATCCTCCGGCGTTGCATAATGCCAATAGCCGTTACGGCTGCTATCGACATTTTGCATAATACCGGCCTTACTTTTCTCATAGAAATACATGTAGAATCGATTCTGATTGTTATAGACATAGCACGGCCTGCCGTCAGTAGAAAGGATGATCACGCCCGCTGAATCAGATGTGGAATTAAAACGACCGACTACGGAATGGACCAGTTCCTCCGTTACGGGGACACGTCCGACGCTGGATTTCGCCAGGCCATATGCCTCCGTATAGTCCTGGATATAACTGTTATAGGCAAAATCAATTGCATCGGTACGCACATTCATCAAACGTCCAAACAGATTGTTACTCGTTTGCACCATATTCTGTTGTGTAAACGAAATATAATTATCCATTTCTCTTGAATAAGATGTAAAAAAAACAATCCCCGCTGCCAGAACCAGAGGCACGACACACAGGGAAATGCAGGCGATAAAAAAGCGTGTGTTGAGCGGGTATCGGCGTAGCCACAGATAAAACCGGTCGATCAGACGCCTGACAAACTTAAGCTTGCTTGAAATTCTCATAGCATACCCCTCCTCCATCATATTTATACAATTATAGGAACAAAAGAGAGTGCCTGCAATATCCAAAATTATCTAAACCGCACAGAAGTCGTAAAAATATTAGATTATAACAGCAACAAATATAAGCTATTATTAATAGTAGCTTGTTAAGAAACGAAAAACTCCTTCGGGGTCTTATGCAGAAAGGCGGAAACTACCTATATGATGAAGCATTTAACGAATATTGAAGAATTTCAAAATGGAAACCGGATTTTTCCAATCCTGCCGGAAGAAATTTCCACATCTCCTGTCAGCCGTCAATTATGCGGAAACTTTATTGAAGTGGGATTTGGCTACCAGGTGGAAAGCATGTGGACCGAAATGCTGTTCAACAGGAGCTTTGAAAAAGCCGTGCCAATTGCGAAAGGAACCTATGACTGGTTTGGCGGCAGCGATAAAGGCCTTGGCAACGACTGGACAGAGGAAGAATGGTACCATTCCGCCTATCAGCATAACCGGTGGTATGCTTTTCCCGGAAAGGACCGCCCGGAAAGCATTACCGGAGACGCCTCTTATCTGACACCGCACACACCCGGGTATGGGATAACGCTTTCCCAGGAGCCTGGAGGTATCCATGGAGAGTGCTGTCTGATCATTAACAACTACGACTCACGGGCAGCCGGTGTGGCACAGGACGGAAAGTTTCTGCGAGCCGGAGAAAGTTACCGGTTTTCCGGATATTTCCAAAAGCTTGCCGGCGAGTCCGTGCAGTTAGAGCTATGCTTGTATGATACGTCTGATCTTCATGGAGAACCCATACTTCGGGCCACACTCCCGGAAGCCGCAAAAGAAGGCGGATGGCTGGAAGCGGTTCTCGGACCGGTACAGCATGATCTCTTGGTCACATTTGCGCTGTTGGTGTCAGGAGACAGCCGTATCTTATGTGATGCGTTCTCTTTCATGCCCATACATTCATCCCATGGCTGGCGCTCTGATGCAGTCGAAGCGCTTAAAGAACTTCATCCGTCGGTTCTGCGGTTCCCGGGAGGAAATTTTGGCTCTTTCCATAATTGGATGGATGCGGTCGGGCCCAAAAACACCCGTCGGCCAGAACCCAGCATTAACTGGGGCGATCTGAATTATAACGATGTAGGGACCGATGAATTTCTGGATCTTTGTGAGCAGGTGAAAGCCGAACCCCTGCTTCTGGTAAATATGTTCCACCCTGCAAAAGAATTCTACTTTCTTGCATTTCCGGATATCAAAGAATGGGGCGGATTACAGCGCCATGGTTACCATCTTACCCATATTCTTGACAGGGAAGCCGGCATAGAGACCGCCCGGAAATGGGTAGAGTATTGTAATGGAAGCATAGACACACCTATGGGAGAGCTTCGTGCACGAAACGGACATCCCGAACCCTATCACGTAAAATACTGGGAATTGGACAACGAGCCGTGGCGCTGGTTTACCAAAGAAGAATATGCAAAATATGTCCGGAAATATGCACAGGCGATGCGCTCTGCAGATCCCGATATCCAAATCGGAATTTGCTCTTACCATGCGTTTAACGAACCGGTCGCCGAGCTGTTGGAGCTATGTGGTGATGCCGTCGATTTTATTGCTGACCGTATGTGCGAGCCGTTTAATATCAAACGCAAGATCAAAATTCTACAGGAATATAATCGGACCCATGAACATCAGATCTATTATACCGATACGGAGGCGCTGCAAAACCGTGATCCGGCGCTTTCCCCTTTTACAAGAAGATTCTACGAAGATCGTGGGATAGACTTCTGCAAAAGCCGGCGAACCTGGATCTATGCACTGACTATGGCAGGAAATTTATTGCATTATGAGCGTTATGGGTCATTGGTTCAATTTATGTGCTTTAACAACCTGTGCAATACGTCAGGGCAGTCCTGCATCGAAGTTTCAAAGCAGGAAAGCATCCTTACGGCATCCGGTCTTCTGCTGAAATGGATGTCACAAACTGCGGCAGCATGGCCGCTAACAATTGACGGTTATGAGGCTGACAGTCTAAAAAGCGTGGAAATGCAGGCCAGCTGGAATTTGGACCGCACAGAGCTGGTGCTAAACTTCGTAAATAAATGCGATCAGGATACACGGGTCACACTGGACTTTTCAAGACTCGGCCGATCCTTTTCCCGGTTCCGTACACTACGGCTTTATGCTGAAGACGGCGCTTTGCAGGAAACGATACGCTCCCACGGAAATATAAAAGAGAAGATCTGTTGTGGATCATTTGGTCCGGGTAACTTACAAACCTTCGAGATTCCGGCATTTTCGTTTACAGAAACGGTCCTTTCCGCGAACGTAACGAAGAATAAAGAAGAAAAAGTATTTTAGATCCTGTACTAAAAAAGGACGAGTAAAAACAATCGTTTATCACTCGTCCTTTTTACATTCCGCATGGCATCTGCCATGTTTTCAGTCAATTGGTCTTATCGTCATCGCTCAGTCATCATACCCATTCGGATTATTGCTCTGCCATCTCCAGGAGTCTGCGCACATCTCCTTAATGCCGTACTGTGCCTCCCAGCCAAGCTCTCTCTTTGCCTTATCCGCATTGGAATAGCAGGTCGCGATATCGCCGGGCCGTCTCGGTTTGATCACATAGGGAACCTTCACGCCGTTGGCTTCCTCGAAGTTCTTCACCATATCCAACACGCTGTAGCCTGTGCCTGTGCCCAGGTTGTAGATACAAAGTCCGGCCCTCTCCTCGATCTTCTTCAATGCCTTCACATGCCCCAGCGCAAGGTCCACTACATGGATATAATCGCGGACGCCTGTGCCGTCATGGGTATCGTAGTCATTGCCGAATACCCCCAGCTCCTTCAGCTTGCCCACTGCCACCTGCGTGATATAAGGCATCAGATTGTTCGGGATGCCATTGGGGTTCTCGCCGATCGTGCCGCTCTTGTGCGCGCCGATGGGATTAAAGTACCGAAGCAGGATCACGTTCCATTCCGGATCGGCCTTCTGCATATCGGAAAGGATCTGCTCTAGCATGGATTTCGTCCAACCGTAAGGGTTCGTGCACTGTCCCTTCGGGCACTCCTCCGTGATCGGAATGATGGCCGGATCGCCGTATACCGTTGCGGAAGAGGAGAAGATGATATTCTTCACACCGTTCTTACGCATCACATCTACCAGCGTCAGCGTACCTGCGATGTTGTTCTCATAATATTCCCACGGCTTCTGCACGGATTCTCCCACCGCCTTCAAACCTGCGAAATGAATACAGGAATCGATCTGCTCCTGGTCAAAGATCTTCTGAAGCGCTTCTCTGTCCAGAATATCTGCCTTGTAAAATTTAACCGGCTTGCCCGTGATCTTCTCCACTCTCTCGAGAGATTTCTCACTGGAGTTAGACAGATTGTCCACAACTACCACTTCATAACCCGCGCTCTGTAACTCAACCACTGTGTGGGAACCGATATAACCGGCACCGCCTGTTACCAAAATTGCCATTTTAATGCACCCGCCCTTTCTTAATACCACCTTGTGAAAATGTTAACGTGAATGACATTGGAAATGCTGCCTAATATGACTTTGACACATATCCCGTGATACCGGTTGACAGATTGATCCGCCGCTCAGTATACCTGTCATAATGATAGTGTACACGCAAAGAGTCGTTTCATTCAAGAGGAGAATGTTATTCAAACCTGTCAAAATGTTTTCACCTGTGCGGTTGCAATCCGACAGACCACTTGCATGCAATTTATTGTAATGCAAGTGTGCTGACGGATTAGCAACCCACCATCTAATGAGCAAAATGCAGATGCGTTAGCAGATGCATGAGTGCGACAGCGCGATTTTGCGAATGGATGCGTGGGGTGGGATGCTCTTTAGAACATCCCACCCGCACAGTTAGAAATGATACCTGTGCGGTTGGAGATCACAACTCGATGCCATTTTCCTGACACAGCACCCGTGCGGTCTCCACGGAATCGATCCCTGTCTCATTCTTGATCGGTGCAAACTCGTGGTTCCGCACCACCTCGTAAGGCAGGCAGGAATCCATCTCATGTACCAGATCCAATGCAAGCTGCTCGAATTTATAGCCGTTGGGTTCTTCCGGTTTCACATGCCTTCCCTGCTCGTCCAGATAGGGAATCTTCTTCTCCACGATATGCAAAGGCAGACGCCCTGCCGCGATCTCCCACAGATCTTCCTGTCTGAAAAGATAATTCAGGATCACGCCGTAATCATAAGCCGGCTCACCCTGCTCGTCCACCGCGTGCATCAGTTCCGGCGTCATATCATAATATTCCACGATGGAAGGCCTGCCGTCTTCTAAGCAGATCGCTCCCACCCGCTCATCCGGCGCATTCTTCTTCACCACCTTGGCACCCGAGGCGCTGCCTGTGACGATCGTCGCCCCCACGAAACAGGGATCGGCGATCCGCTGCAGCACATTGTCCACCGCAAACACATTCAGCCACTCGATCCCGGCCTCCTTCACATGCTCCGCCACACCCCATTTGATCATCGACAGAAACCACCCCGCATTGCCGTTGGGCGACGTGGACATCTTATATTTCTCTTCCATATATACCTTGCCGTCATAGTCCGACGCCGGCGCCATATCCTGCATGAAGAAAGTCACATAGTCCGGATTGTACCCGAAATAATCCTTCTCCTCAAAAAAGGCTTTCGTCACCTCATGATTCTTATCGCTGGTCATCACATACAGCGGGATCCACGCCCCCGCCTGGTGCACCACATCCAGCAGGTTCTCCACCTGCCGCTGAAAGATGTAGACCTCTTTCGTCAGACCGATATTGTAGGTTCCCTTCGGTACATCCGCACCCAGCCTGGTGCCCATGCCGCCCGCCAGCATGACCGCTCCCACTTTCCCCGCACGGATGGCGTCAAGCCCGGCCTGCACGAACTCTTCCTTTCTCTCCTCGATCTGCGCAAGCTTCATCACCTCGATCGGCGTAATCTCTCCCCGCGGGTTCAGCTCCTCCTTATGCAGACACTGCGCAAGCACCGAAAGATCCGTATTCATGATCTGCTCAAACAATGCTTCCTTCTCGTATCCGCTCAGCTCGTCATAATACTGTAAGACATGCAGCTGCCCGTATTTCTCCAGTTTGTCGTAAGCCTCCTGATATCCCATGTTCTTCTCCCTTTTCCACAGTTTGTTTTTTACCGCCATTCCCCTTTTATCTTTTTGAGAAAATGCATGATTCCCTTGTAAAATATTGTTACCCCGTTACGGTTTTCTATAGTCAACGACATTAAAAATTCTTTTTCGGTCCTGCAAAAGCCTCCGTATATGGCTTTGGCAGGAACCGGAAGCAGAAATTTGTTATGTCGTTGACTATAATTCTACCATGAAGATCATTTTGTCTCAATCCATAAAATATTGAAATTTCACGTCGTCCGCATCATCCCTTCCGCCTTCTTTCGCACGAAGAAATACGCCGGCACCAGAAACAGATCCGCAAAGATCCACGCCAGCGGATTGGCAAAACACACCGCCGGAAATCCAAACAGCGGCACCAGTACGAAGCCTGCCAGTCCCCGCGCCAGCATCTCAAAGGCTCCGGCAAACACCGCCAGCCTGCTGAATCCCATCCCCTGGATCAGGAAACGGACGATATTCACCATCGCTAACGGGAAATAGAAGATCACATTCCTGCGGATATAGTAGACGGCGTTCCCCAGAATCGCCTCCTCCCCCGCATCCAGAAACAGCATCAGCAGATGCCTGCCCGCCACAAACACCACCGCCATGGCAAGAAAGGAATAGAGCAGTCCCAGGATCGTGCAGGACTTTAATCCTTTTCCCACACGCTCCAGATCTCCCGCGCCCATATTCTGCCCGCCGTAAGTCGCCATCGTGGAACCCATGGCATCGATCGGACACGCCATGAGCATACTCAGCTTGCTGCCCGCCGTCACCGCCGCCACGGCGTCGGACCCGATCCCGTTCACGGCGCTCTGCAGTACCACGCTGCCAATCGCCGTGATCGAATACTGCAGTCCCATGGGAATTCCCATATTGCACAGCTTAAGCGCATAACCATGATCCCACCGCCAGTCATTTTTATCCAGTTTCAGGATGGCATACTTTTTCTTCATATAAATAAGGCAGCTCATACCGGCGACAGCCTGCGACACCACCGTGGCAACCGCCGCCCCCGAAACGCCCATATGTAATACGATGATGCACAGAAGATCCAGAAAAATATTCATCACTGCCGACATCATCAGGAAAATGACCGGCGTCTTACTGTCCCCCAGGGAACGGATGATTGCCGCCGTCATATTATACAGAAATGTCACCGGAATACCGATGAAAATAATGATAATATAGGAATAAGACCCGTCGATGATATTCTCCGGCGTCCGCATCAGCTGCAGGATCGGACGGCAAAGCAGTACCACCAGGATCGTCATGACCACCGCAAACACCGCCGACAGGCGCACACAATTTCCCACGAATCTGCGCAGATTGTCCTCATGGCCTGCGCCAAATTCCTGGGCGATCGGAATCGCAAAACCGTTGCACACACCCATGCAGAAACCGATGATCAGGAAGTTCACGGAGCCTGTCGCCCCCACCGCGGCCAGTGCGTCCACCCCCAGATAGTGCCCGACGATGATCGTATCTACCATACTGTAGAACTGCTGGAAAAGCAGACCGAACAGAAGCGGTACCGCAAACCCGAGGATCAGCCGCATGGGGCTGCCTTTTGTCATATCTTTTTCCATAATGAATCATGTCCTCCCTGCCGGTCTATGGTCCGGCTGCCCAGAATATATTCAAAACATCAACAACATAGCACATCTGTTTCCAAACTGCAATCATTATTTTCAAGACCACGGTCCCCTGACGCGGTCAGTGCAGTAAAGACGCCGGCCGGCTGAGCCATTACCTGTCACAGATCCCCAGGTTCAAAAGAAAGCCGACGAAAAGAACGCCTCGGCGCGTCAGCATCCGGGGCGTCCTCATCTATGGTAAAGCAATAAGGAAGATCGATATCATATTATCTGAAAAGGCGGATCACATTCCAGCTCTTTTTCCCGAAAACGGTATGTAACACGCCGTCTTCCACTCTGGCATTTCCGCCAGTCTTCGGGGTTACTTGATCTGGGTTCTCCTCCGTGTTCACGGCTTTCAGGTCGTCGTGCTGCATCACGATATGCTCCTGCACCCGATAACCTGCATACTGCCGCAGATCCAGAGTCACTTCCATGTCCTCTTCCAGATCCTTGTTGACCGCAAAGACCACCACTTCTTCTTTCTCGCCGTTATCCACCACCACGCAGTCCAGATAGGGCGCTTCGCCGTGCTTCTTTGCCTCATAGACCGGAGATTTCACAATGGTATGTAAGACCGTTCCCTGTCCAAGCGTGGCCGCGTGCATATAAGGATAGAAGATCGTCTGTCTCCATGCCCCGGTATCGGAGGTCATAATCGGCGCGATCACGTTGACGAGCTGTGCCAGACAGCCGATCTTCACGCGGTCCGCGTGTCTGAGCATGGTGATTAACATACTGCCGACCAGAAGCGCATCCTCGAAATTATAGACATCCTCCAGCTGATGCGGCTTCCGGATCCATTTCTCCAGCTTCTTATCCGCCTCGTTGGAATGATACCAGACATTCCACTCATCCAGCGAGATGTTGATATCCTTGCTGCCGTGATGCTTACCCTTCACGTAGTCACAGATGGCCGCCACGGTGGTGATAAACCGATCCAGATCTACGCTGCTTGCCAGGAAACTGGCAGAGTCGCCGTCCGCGTTGCCGTAATACTGATGCATGGAGACATAATCTACCGTATCATAGCACTCATCTAACACCGTCGCTTCCCAGTCGCCGAAAGTAGGCATGTGGGAATTGGAACTGCCACAGGCCACCAGTTCGATCGAAGGATCCAGGATCTTCATGGCTTTGCCCGTCTCATGGGCCAGTCTCGCATACTCCCGCGCCGTCTTCTGTCCGACCTGCCAGGGGCCGTCCATCTCATTGCCCAGACACCAGGTCTTAATATTGTGCGGCTCCTCATATCCGTGAGACTTACGCAGTTCGCTCATCTGCGTGCCGCCCTTGAAGTTACAGTATTCCAACAGTTCTTTCGATTCCTGGATCCCTCTGGTACCCAGATTGACCGCCATCATCACGTCCGTGCCTGCCTTCTTCGCCCAGTCGGCGAACTCGTTCAGGCCAAACTCATTGGTCTCCACGACCTGCCAGGCAAGATCCACCTGGCTCGGACGCTTCTCCTTCGGCCCTACGCCGTCTTCCCACCGGTAACTGGACACGAAATTGCCGCCCGGATAGCGCACGATCGGCACCTGGCACTCTCTGACCAGCGCAAGCGTATCCTTCCGGAATCCCTGTTCATCCGCGAAAGGGCTCTCCGGCTGGTAGATGCCCTCATACACCGCTCTGCCCAGATGCTCGATAAAAGAGCCGTAGATCCTCTTATCAATACCGCTCACAATATATTCTTTGTCAATGATCACTTGTGCTTTCTTCATGTCTTCCTCCGTTCCGTCAGATAAAATATCTTTCTTTCCGCAGGCGTCCATCCGCCGGCCACTTTTCCGAACTTCTGTACAGTGCCTGCGCACTACGATGTAACAATACTCTTATTTTAATATTCTAACAGATACCACAAAGAATACTATATCTTTTCTTCCGCTGTATTTGACTTTTTTTCCGATTTCCGATAGGATATGGTTTGCATAAGAGAAGAAGAAAAAGGAGGCCCTGCCATGTTCTGTCCCGGCTACTGCGATTACAACCGCTCCAACCCCGACTATGATAACATCAACCGCCCCGCGGGCAGCGGGGATTATCTGTTCCTCTACCTGATCACGCCCATGAAGATACGGTTCGGCACGGAAACCGTCGTTACGAAGGAACACGCCTTCCTGCTCTACACACCGGGAGAGGCGCAGATCTATCAGGCGGTCAGGCGTTTTAAAAACAGCTTCGTGCACTTTACAAGTGATAACGGGGATTTTCTGAAAGAATATGATCTGCCGGCAAACCGGGTCGTCTACCTGCCCGATCCTGGCGCCATGAACACGGCGCTTCGGAACATCTATATGGAAAGCGTATTAAAACAGGATTTCTATGCCGAGCAGATGGATATGCTGATGCGGCAGCTGTTTATCCTTTTTTCCAGACAGCTGCACACCTGGCCGGGAGGCTCTGCCATTCCTGCCGACCTCTATGAACAGTTCCGCAAGGCGCGGATCGAGATTCTGACCAATATCACCAGAGAGTGGAACACCGATAGCATGGCCGCCCTGACCAATCTGGGCGTCAGCCAGTTCTACAGCTACTATCAGCTCTTCTTCAATCGCTCGCCCAAGGCGGAACTGCTGGAGGCCAGACTGGAGCGCGCCAAATACCTGCTGCGCGTGGAAGCCATGCCCGTAGGACAGGCCGCGGCCATGTCGGGTTTCGCGAACCTGTCCCACTTCACACGCTACTTTAAGAAAGAATGCGGCATGACACCCTCTG
>CANOCU010000044.1 GCA_947564645.1 uncultured Lachnospiraceae bacterium | reverse complement strand
TTGTGGGTATAGTGTACGTCCATCTGAAAGAAAAAAGGGATATGCAACAGAAATGTTATGTCAACTTCTCCAGGTGGCTAAAGAGGCAGAAATGAAAGAACTTCATATATCTGTTGAAAAAGAAAATGCAGCGTCAATAAAAGTTATACAGAAAAATGGCGGCGTGTATGAACGGAGCTTTTCTTTCGAAAATGAAGCAGCAGATATTTATAAATTTGAGTTATAAATTTTTGCGTTTAGCGGGGCGACAGCTTGCGTGCCATTGCCCCTCTGAATGATAAAAAAGTAACAGTAAACCATGCACTGTCCTATGTGGGAGAAAGGATCATGTTGACAGGGTTATAAAGACGGTTTATAATGACTATATAATCAAAATCAGTCAAATAGGAGACGTTAGAGTGCCGAAGAGCTATTCAGAGCAGGAACGGGAATATATCAGAGAGCGATTGAAAGAAGAAGCGGCAAAATGCCTTGCGAAGTACGGCGTCCGCCGCACGACGGTCGATGAGATCGTGAAGCGGGTTAATATTCCGAAAGGAACTTTCTATCTCTTTTACAGATCAAAGGAGTTACTTCTGTTTGAAGTGATTCAGGAACAGCAGGAAGAGGTCAACCGCAAGCTGTATGAGACCATTTCCGGCATGGCCGATACGGAGCTTTCCGCACAAAAGCTGACCGACGCGATCTTTGCGTTCTATAAAATGGCAGAGGAAATGCTGATCTTAAGATTGCTGGATGTGAATGAGGTGGAATTGCTTGTGCGTAAGCTGCCACGGGAAATTGTGGAGGAGCATTTTCGGGACGATACAGATACGATTGAAAAGATGCTTGCCTTATTTCCTGTGAAAAAAGAAGTCGACATAAAAGTACTCAGCGCAGCATTCCACGCTATTTATTTTGCGACACTGCATAAGGCAGAGATTGGCGAACGGTACGATAAAGCATTGTATTCCCTGATTTACGGGATTGTAACACAGATTATTTAAAGAGTCTGGCAGTCAGCCGGACTTAAAACAGCCCTTTTATTGACTATACAGTTTAATTAAGTCAAATAGTATGGAGGCAGATATGATTACGGTAGAAAATCTTTCGTTTCGTTACACGAAGACCCCGTTTATTTCCGGTATGAGCTTTTCTGTTTCTGCGGGTGAAATTTTCGGATAAACGGCATTGAGTGCAGGAATCGTACAAAGGAGTTTTATGAGAACATAGGGGTTGATTTTGAATTTTCAACAATGTATGAAAAGCTGACGGCAAGAGAGAACCTGCGTTTTTTTTCATCCTTATACGAAAAAAAGCCACACCCGATGGATGAACTTCTGGAAAAGGCAGGTCTCGAGCAGGATGCAGATAAGCGTGTAGCCGATTATTCAAAGGGCATGAAATCCCGCTTAAACTTCATAAAGGCATTGCTGCATGACCCTGTCCTGCTCTGCCTTGACGAGCCGACAAGCGGGCTTGACCCCGCAAACAGCCGCAGGATGAAAGATATGATCTTAGAGGAAAAGGCAAGGGGGAAAACCATTCTTCTGACGACGCATAATATGCAGGACGCAGCCGAGCTCTGCGACAGGGTAGCATTTATTGTCAACGGTAAAATATGCGCCCTTGACAGTCCGCACAATCTGATCATGTCAAAGGGAGCGGCAACCGTAACGTATACCTGGGTTGAGAACGGAGAGCGCAGGGCAAGCCACCCTCTGGAACAGATATCTTCTGATGAGCGGCTGCATGATCTGATAGCCGGAAATCGTCTGCGATCCATCCATAGCAGCGAGCCGACCTTAAATGACATCTTTATGGATATTACGGGGAGGACGCTGTTATGAGGTTAAGAAAGTTGTTCTTATTGGATATGCGTTTTCAGGCAAAATACGGCTTTTACTTTTTATATGCAGTGCTGACCGTGATCTATATAACGGTGCTTTTTGCGCTCCCAGAAAACTGGAGAGAGAAGGCTGCTGCAGTTTTAATCTTTTCTGACCCCGCATCAATGGGGCTGTTCTTTATGGGAGCGATCGTTCTTTTGGAAAAGAACCAGCATACCACCTGTGCATTGGCAGCTTCTCCTGTGCATGCGGCGGAGTATGTGATTGCCAAAGTCAGTTCATTGTCCGTCATTTCGCTTGTTGTAGCAGCTGTTCTGGCGTTAGCCGCAGATGCGGACAATCTGCACATTGTGCTTTCCGGTACGTTTCTGTCCGGCGTGCTGTTTACCTTATCCGGAATGATCGTTGCCACAAACATTACAAGCCTTAATCAGTTTATCCTGTGCACTGTGCCGGTCGAAGCCGCGAGCTTTGTTCCCGCAATTTTGCATTTATTCAAAATTACGCCGGCTTGGTGCAGGTATTATCCTGTCAATGTCTGTATGGATATGGTGTCAGGGCATCTTTCGTCCGCAATCGGTGTTCTGGGCGTGGCGGCGATGACGGTGATCTTATTTGTGTTTTCAAGAGACTGTGTCTTGAGAATGTGGGATCGCATGGGAGGTGCAAAGATATGAAAGCAATTCGATTGAGTTTTTTCCAAATGGCAGCAGCTATGCGGCGGGATATGATGTTGTTTGTATCCTGCTTTGCGCCAGTCCTTGCAGGCTTTTTCTTTCGGTTTGCCATACCTTCAATAGAAGCTGTTCTGACAGACAGTTTTCATACCAGGGCCATTATTTCACCCTATTATAAGCTGGTTGACATCCTGTTTGCAATGTTGTCGTCCACGATGTTCTGCTTTGTTTCTGCCATGATCTCTTTAGAGGAAAGGGATGAAAAGACAGCCGTCTATTTGTTCATTACGCCTTTAAGAAAAATAGGTTACATAGCGGCACGGTTTGGCATTCCTTCTGCGATCGCATTTCTTGTGACGATTATTCTGCTGCCTGTTTTTAAACTGACGGATCTTTCCCCGCTTACCATATTACTGCTGGCGGCAGGAGGAACCTTGCAGGGCATGATCGTTGCATTGCTTGTACTGACGATCTCATCAAACAAGCTGGAGGGTATGGCGGTAACGAAGCTGTCCACATTGACTGTTTTTGGGGCAGCGATTCCGTTTTTCATTCATTCGGATATACAGTATGTCTTAGCCTTGCTGCCTTCTTTTTGGATCGGAAAAGCAATTTTAGAAGATATAATGTTTTATATGTTCCCTGCATTTGTTTTATCTGCCATGTGGATCTGCTTTTTGTGGAAAGGATATCGGAGGAGATTCTTTTAGTGGAAAAGTTGACAAACTATTTTCCGAGTGGCAATATGAAACAGACAGATAACCTGCCGGCAATAGAGGGGCAGACTCAATGCGCGTGGTAAATGAGGCGGCAGGCAATGCAGCATAATGTTGACAGGAGCGTGGTATCATGAGTGATTGCAGACGATTGATCGATCATATCGATAAGATTCATACTACTCCAATGGGAATTGACAGGATCAGGAGGAATCTGAAATTAGATACGGATGATGTTGTCGGATACTGCAAAAGTCTGATCATGAATAAGGATTGTCATATCTGCCAACAGGGCAAGAACTGGTATTGTGAGACTGGCAATGTGAGGCTGACTGTCAATTCTTACAGCTATACTATTATTACGGCCCATATCATACAGTAGATCGCTGACGAAATGGATCTGAAAAGCGCCGTATCAGAATCCGGGTTTATCGGGAAACTGAACAGAGCCGGCGGTCAGCATTCGGTTTGCAGAGGAGAACAATGGAAATGGTTTTAATGATCGATACAACGACAAGACAGATCGGAAAAGGAATAGCGAAGGAGTTGCTTCGCAGTGGTAGAAATGCGGCCGGGTTTGAGCTGATCGACACCACGGGGATGCACATTTCGCACTGCGTCGGCTGTAATTACTGTTGGCTGAAAACGCCGGGCGTTTGTGTCATTCAGGACGATTATGAGCCGATTCTGAGAAAAATGAGCACAGCCGACCAGGTCTGGCTAGTTTCGGATACGCACTTCGGATTCGTCTCCTGGCAGACCAAAAACATCGTAGACAGGATCATGCCGCTTGTCACCATGTATTTGAAATTCAAAGACGGGCAGATGCGTCATGTCATGCGCTATGATCATCAGCCGGATCTCGGGATCATCTATACCGGGAACGGCGACCAGGCGTACCTGGAACGGTGGTGTCAGCGCACTGCGCTGAATCTAGGGAGTCATTCGCTGGGCGTCTTTTCCGAGAGCAACGGAAGGGAGGCGGTTTCATGCATGTTGTAATAATCAATGGAAGTCCGCGGGTGCGTAAAGACAGCAATACGGAGAAGATTATTGCCGCCTTTGCAAAAGGACTGTCAGAAAAAGGAGTCACCTTTGAGACCTATGCGGTCTCCGAACGGAAAACATGGGACTCTATTCGTGATGCTTATATCAGAAACGATGAAATCCTCATTGCACTGCCATTATATGTAGAATGCGTGCCCGGACTTCTCCTGGAATTTATGGAAACTCTCCCCGGGAAGGATACGCATACAAGGCTTTCTTTTCTTTTGCAAAGCGGTTTTGCGGAAGGCTGCCAGCTTCGCTGCGGCGAGGCGTTTCTGGAGAAACTGCCCGAATATCTGGGGGTCCGCTATGGCGGCTGTCTGGTAAAGGGAGATAATTTCGGAATCCGGATTCTGGAGGAAGAGAAACAGGCGCAGGTCACCGGACCGTATCAGGCGATGGGCAGACTGTTCGCGGAAGGAGACGGGTTCCTGCGGGAGGAAGCGAAGAAATTTACCGGTCCGGAAAATTTTCCACTGCCGATCCGCCTGCTCATGGGACTGATCTTCAAAACCCTTGCGAAAAAGATGTTTCAGAAGGCGGCGGCATCGTGGGGATGCAGTGTGCCGCTTGATGAAAAAGTCTGGGAAACAAGTAAGGATTAGTGTCAGGATCGAATGAAAGGGAGAACGGCTATGTGGCTGTTGACAGTGGCAACCAGGTTGACATAATGCATGCCAGGCAGGCGCAGGCGTTTTGTAAAGCGGTAGAGGAAAAGGAATTAGAAGTGCCAAAGGTGTAGTTCAGACAGGACGGCTTTCGTGATCTCGGCCGCCTTACTGCCAGTGGCGCCGGAATCGCTCTGTATGTTGGCGGCGAAAAAGCAGGTGTTGTCAGCGGTCTCAACGTAACCCACAAACCAGCCGTTCACATCCTGTCCGTCTACACGTCTGGTTCCGGTTTTGCCATAAAAGGTTCTGCCATCCGTTGAGAACTCTTCCGCGGAGGACAGGCAGATCGATCTTTTCACGGCACTTATATTTTCCGGGGCAAAGCCAAAACGGTTGCAGTGGAGGGCTGTCAGAAGTTCCACCTGTTCTACCGGGGAGATGTTGAGTGATCCCTCCATCCAGTAGGAGGAAACGTCTGTACTTACATATTCATTCCCATATCCGATCTTTCGGATATAATCCTGAATGGCAGCCATACCGATCTGCTTATCTAACTGCTCAAAATACCAGTTGACGGAGGCGTGCATGGCGGAAAATAAATCCTGATCTTCGTTCCATGCTTCAAAAGGACGCTCTGTGCCATCCCAGGCCATGAAAGAGTCGTCCGGCGTGATCACGCCTTCTTCCAGTGCAAACAGCGCATCATAGATCTTGTAAGTAGAATCCGGGGTGGTCCTTAAGGTGGCCTGCTCCGGATTATAGACATTCCAGGTATCGCTGTTTAAATCATATAGTACGAAGCTGCCCTCATATCCGCTGAAACAGGCGGACAGGTCGATCGCAGAGACCTTGTCGGAGGGAATCTTCCAGGAATACCGGCTCTGCCTGGCAGCATGGGTGGAGAACATTGGCGCAAGGCCGAAAAGAATTATGCTGATCGCCGCAAAAGCAGTGAGTCCCATTATTTTTCGGAAAACGGAAGGCTTTTTGTAAGAGGAGATATTGGAGATCCGCTGCCGCATCTGCTTCATCGTTGCGCTGATCCCGGCGGCAAAGGGGAAGGGCGTAAGGGAAACTTTGCCGGCAAAACGGATGAGGGTATTTCCGTAAGCTTCATAATCGCTTTCCGCTAAGAGGTTCAGGACGGATGTATCGCAGGCAACCTCCCTGTCTTTTCGCATTTCTTTCAACGCATACCAGACACAGGGGTTACACCAGTAAAGCACGCCGAAAAAATTCATCAGGAAACCGGCCAGGGCGTCTTTGTGCCGGTAGTGCTGTAATTCGTGCAACAGGATATACCGCATATCCGCGGCATGAAAACATCCTTCCGGTCTCTCTGTATGCTGTCCTGCGCCGTTATGCAGATCCGATATAAGGTGGATGGGAAGATAAATACGGGGGCTGCAGAATCCCACTATAACAGGGGATTTCAGGAAGGCAGTGCTGTAGATGGGAATCTTTCTTCTGATGTGCAATTCCTTCAGACAGTTCTCATATATCATGCGCACATTCCTGTTCTGCAGGGGAAGCGCGGACTTTTTGATGGCGTTTAAACGGGATAGCGCTTTTATCATGGATAAAACCATAACCAGCATACCGGTTAGCCATATACCGCACAAGAGAAGACCGATCACGGAGGGCGTTTCCCGGCTGACGGACAGCGCAAAGTCGTTTATCTGCTTTACGGCGCCGGAGGTATAGGGCGCAGGAATGCCTTCCGTGACCGGCCCCCTGGCAGAGGATACCGCATTGAAAAAGGCGCCGGGCCATGCGAGGATCTGCGTGAAAGTGAGCGGACGAAAGGGGAGAAACGGGACTGTGAGAATCCCAAACAGCAGGAACCATAAATGGAACTGCATCCGGCCGGTGAAGACATGCTTCAATACCCGTTTTGTCACGATCAGAAAGCCTGTGAGGATACAGATCAAAATATTACACAGGAAAAAGCGGATTCCAAAATCTGCCATAGCGATAACTTTTCCTTTCTATAACCGGCCCTTCGCGAGAAGGGAACGGAGCGTGTCGATTTCTGTTGCGGAGAGTTTGTCATCCTCGATATAGGCGGAGAGCATGGCCGTGATATCTCCGTCATAATACCGTTTCAGGAAAGAGTGGCTTTCCTGGCCGATGTATTCTTTTTCGTCTATCAAGGGTGTATATACGAAAACCCTGCTCTCCTTTTCATAGGAAAGCGCACCCTTGGTCACAAGCCGCTTGATCAGGGTCTGGATTGTCTTGGGACTCCATTTTGTCGTCTTCGTCAACCGGTCGGTGATTTCATTGGTATTGATCGGCGCATGTTTCCATACGATCTTCATCACTTCAAATTCTGCTTCCGAAATCTGCGGCAATGCTTTCATCAGTAATCCCTCCATAAATCTTACGTCTGTAATATGCATTATAATGTGAAAAGGCGGAAATGTCAATTTGCGGGGCAGGAGTTTAAGTGGATAGATATTTTCCGGGTTTTTTGTTACAATAGGGGAAAGCCGGTGATCAGAAAGGCTAATAACAGTAGGTGAGGTCAATTATGTTAAGTATTTTTTATGGGGATATGCCGCAGGCAATTTATAATCCTGTCGTATATTTTAAAAACAGGTATACAGATGAATGGATCATGGATGAGTTTTCCAGGGAAATGATCAGGGACGTGGACCGGTCGGAGGTTCTTGGGCCACGTGTCATAGACAGTCCTGTTCTGGGTGGGATCACTCCGCGGGAACTATCCGGGGGCGTGAAGACACTGATGGCTATTTATAAGGCGCCGGACCAGATATTTAATGCATCGGCCTGTGGGGATAATTGTGCAAAATGGATCCTGAAAATAGGGGAAAAACAGGATGTGACGATCAATTTACGGCATTTGATGGATTTCGGGGAAGAGACGTTTGTCATAAAGATTCTGAATACAGGTCAGATCGTCCATAATATGGATGAACTGCTGCCTGTTGCGGGAATGATCGTCCGATAGAAGAGGAGGGGGATATGAAGGGAAGTTATGACATTGTAGTGTCCAATGCGAAAGTGCGCTACGCGTTCACGATACGGAGGAATATTACGATCGTCAAAGGAGACAGCGCAACGGGCAAAACAACGCTTGTGGAGATGATCCGTGAACATTATGAGTCAGGGGCGGGCAGCGGGATCGAATTAAATTGCGCGAAAACCTGCAGAGTCCTTGCTGGCAGGGATTGGCATATTTTACTGAGAGAAATGCATGACAGTATTATTTTTATAGATGAAGACAATGAATTTCTTCCGACAGATGAATTTGCGGGGGCAGTGCGCGGATCAGATAACTATTATGTGATCGTGACCAGAGAGGGACTTCCGAATCTGCCTTACAGCATAGAAGAAATTTATGGCATCCGGGAATCGGGAAAATATGCATCCATACAGAGAGTCTATCATGAATTTTATCATATCTATGGAAATACACGGACAGGGAAGACCGTGTGTCCGGAGAAAGTGATCGTGGAAGATTCCAATTCCGGCTATGAATTTTTCAAAGGGATTTCGACGACGAAAGCTCATACGGTGATCAGCGCTGATGGAAAATCAAATATTTTTGCAGAAATCATGAAGTCTCAGGAACAAAATATCCTGGTCATTGCGGATGGGGCGGCTTTTGGCGCGGAAATGGACAGGGTTATGAAGCTTACCGGACGAAGAAAGGGCATTATTCTTTATTTACCGGAGTCATTTGAGTGGCTGATCCTCAGATCCGGCATTGTTGCAGAGAGAAACCTGGAGGAAGTGTTGACAGATCCCGAGGATTTTATAGAAAGCAGCGAATATTTCAGTTGGGAAAGATTTTTCACGAAACTGCTCATTGCGGTAACGAAGGACACTTATCTGAGATATTCAAAGCGAAAATTAAATGAAGTATATCTACATGAGACGATTGCGTCAAAGATTGTCCGGCAGATCAGGGGAATCGAGTGGTGAGAAGAATATAAATGTGCCGTGAGAATGGCAGAGGAACAGACAGAGAATGATATCGATGATGAGAGGGAGGCATGAGCAGAGAGATGAAGAGAATATTTCTGGTTGAGGACGATAAGGCGATCGCGAAAAACCTTACGCTCCTGCTGCAGTCGGAAGGGTTCGCGGTGCGCCGCGTTTCCACGCAGCAGGAAGCGGCAGCCATGCTCGCGGAGGGCAGATTTGATCTGGCCCTGGTGGATATCTCCCTGCCTGACGGCAACGGGTTTGCGGTCTGCACCCAGATCAAACAGGTACAGGATATCCCGGTCATCTTTTTGACGGCCTCCGGCGACGAGGCCAGTGTCGTCACCGGACTGAATATGGGTGCGAACGACTATGTGACGAAGCCCTTCCGTCCGCGGGAACTGGTCGCCAGGATCAGAGCGGCCCTGCGGGGCGCCGACCGGGGGCCGGCGGTTTATGCGGGGAACGGGCTTACCGTGGACACAGCCAGCGGCATTGTGAAGAAGAACGGCAGCGAGGTATTCCTGTCTGCGATGGAATATCGTCTGCTGTTGGTGTTTATCAACAATCCCCGGAGCATTATCACACGGGAACGGCTGCTTGATGAGTTGTGGGATGCTGCCGGGGAGTTTGTCAACAACAATACCCTGACAGTCTATATCAAGAGACTGCGGGAAAAGATCGAGGAGGATCCGGCAGACCCGCAGATCATCCTGACCGTCCGGGGCACAGGATACCGGCTGGGAGGCAGTCATGATGCGGAATAGAGAGATCCGGCGGGCGGCGCTGTGGTTTCTGGCGATGACCGTTGTTCTTGCCATAGCAGGATACAGGGTCAGTCTGGCGACGTGCGTATTCGTATTTGTCACGGCAGGGCTGACAGGCACCCTGTTCTTTGTCGTTACGAGGGCGCGTTACCGGCGTATTGCCCGGCTCTCTGAGCAGATCGACCGGGTGCTGCACAATGATGAAAGACTGGATATCGGGGAGGCGGAGGAAGGGGAACTATCCATTCTGTACAGCGAGATCGTGAAGATGACGCTGCGTATCCGGGAACAGAACGAGGCCCTTCGAAACGAGAAAAAGCATCTGGCGGATTCCCTGGCTGACGTGGCCCATCAGCTGCGCACACCGCTCACCTCAGTCAATATCATCCTCTCCCTGTTAAGAAAGGACACAGACAAAAGGGAACAGCGGGAATTGCTCCGGGAAGCCGGGGCGGCGCTTGCGCAGACGGATTTCCTGCTGACCGCACTGTTGAAGCTGTCCCGTCTGGATGCGGGGATCGTGGTCTTTGAGACGGAACGGATCAGGATCGGGGACTTATTGGAGGAGGCGCTTGCGCCCCTTTTGATCTCCCTGGACCTGCATACGATCAAGGTGCGGACCGACATACCGGAGCAGGCGGAGATTTCAGGCGACCTTAAGTGGCTTGCGGAAGCCTTCCGCAATATCATCAAGAACAGCATGGAGAGCGTGGGGGACAACGGGCTGATCGAGATTGTCTGCGAGGAGAATCCCCTGTTTACGGAGATCACCATTCACGATGATGGCGCCGGCTTTGCGCCGGAGGATCTGCCGCATCTGTTTGAGCGGTTCTACCGGGGAGCGCAGGATAAACATGACAGCGGGGCGGCAGGGTACGGCATCGGGCTTGCCCTTTGCAGGACCATTATCATGGGGCAGGGAGGAACGGTTACCGCGAAGAACCATCCCCAGGGCGGCGCCGTCTTTCAGGTCCGGTTTCCCGGATAAAAGGCAAAGAGGGGATAAAAGTGACGGATCCGTCACGTTAAAGTCACGGAAAAGTAAGCGCATACTTCTATGATATGAGTAGAGAACGGCAGAGAACAGGACAATGCCCTGCATTGCACCCTCCGCCGTTTCGGATCAACCAGAAGGAGGCTTATAGAATGGAGTTTTTAAAGATCGAAGATTTGTGTAAAGTGTATGGCACAGGCGGTAATCAGGTCACGGCCTTAGACCATGTGTCGCTTACCATCGAGAAGGGGGATTTTACCGCGATCATCGGCGCTTCCGGTTCCGGCAAGTCTACGCTGCTGCATGCCATCGCCGGCGTTGACGTCCCCACCAGTGGCAAGATCTATCTGGACGGACAGGACGTATATGCGCAAAGCAGCGAGAAGCTGGCGGTCTTTCGCAGAAGGCAGGTGGGTCTGATCTATCAGTTCCACAATCTGATCCCTACCCTGAACGTGGTGGAGAATATCACCCTGCCCATTCTCATGGATCGAAGAGAAGTCAATACGAAGCGGCTTGAGGATCTGTTGGATCTGTTGGGACTTAAGGAGCGGAGAGACCATCTGCCCAACCAGCTGTCCGGCGGACAGCAGCAGCGGGTGGCCATCGGGCGGGCCCTGATGAACGCGCCGGCGGTGATGCTGGCGGACGAACCGACGGGGAGCCTGGACAGCCGGAACGGACAGGAGATTATCCGTCTTCTGAAAGAAAGCCACCGCAAATATCACCAGTCGCTGATCGTCGTGACCCATGACGAGAACATTGCCCTGCAGGCGGATCGTATTATCGGCATTGCGGACGGTAAAGTGGTGCGGGATGAGCGGCAGGTGGCGCGCCTCTCCAGGGGCGTCTGCACCGAAGACAGAAGGGAGGTGCAGGCATGAATCTTTTTCATAAAGTGGCCCTTAAAGGGCTTCGGAAAAACCGCGCCCGCACCTTCGTGACGGTGATCGGCGTATTCCTGTCGGCCACGCTGTTTACCACAGTGGCGACCTTTGGCACATCCCTTCTGCAGTATATGATCGATGGCTCCGTCGACAAGTACGGCGGCTGGCATATCGATTTCGTGGATGTGGACGGGGACTTTGTACAGGAGCGGATGCAGGACGTGCAGGCTGCGGAGGGCGTGCTTTTTGAGAACATCGGTTATGCCCGGTTAGACGGGGCGAAAAGCGCCGAAAAGCCGTATCTGTTTCTGGCAGGGTTTTCGGAGGAGACCTTTGAGCGGCTGCCGGTGACGCTGATCCTGGGAAGGCTGCCTCAGAATGAGACGGAAGTGCTGATCCCCAACCATATATCCGTCAAGGCGGGGGTACGGATTCCGGTGGGAGAGAAGCTTACTTTGGCGGTGGGCAGCCGCGAGACGGGTGGAAAGATACTGACGCAGCATGATCCCTTTATCGAAGGGGAGCAGCTTAAGACTGTGGAGGAGAGGACCTATACGGTGGTAGGGACTTATGAGAGAGCCGGGTTCGAGGAACATGACGCGCCGGGCTATACGGTGATTACGAAAACGGATGTGCCGGACCCGGCGGCGGCATCTCATGCACGGGGGACAGGGCGCTACAGCCTGTTTCTGACGCTGACAAGTCCGCAGCAGGTAAAGGCGTATACGGCCCCGTATGCGGAGAAGGTTTCTTATGTGCTGAACGAAGACGTCCTGCGCTTCTACGGGGTGTCGGAGAACAGGCTGTTCAATGCGGTCGTGTTTGCGGTGGGCGGAATATTGACGGCCATTATCATGATCGGATCGGTGTTTCTGATCTATAATTCCTTTCAGATCTCGTTGAATGAGCGGATGCACCAGTTCGGCATCCTGATGTCGGTGGGCGCCACTGCCAGACAGCTGCAAAGTGCCGTCCTGTTTGAAGGTTTCTGCATCGGTGCGCTTGGCATTCCGCCCGGGGTGGCGGCAGGGATCGGCTGTGTGGCATTGGCGCTGCCGGTGGTGGTGCAGAGCTTTGCGATCGCATTCACGAGCAATGTGCCGCTTAGCCTGTCCGTGTCCGTTCCGGCCCTGGCGGCGGCCATAGCGGTAAGCCTGGTGACGATCCTGCTGTCGGCCTATCTTCCGGCGAGAAAGGCGGCCAGAGTGCCGGTGATGGATTGCATCCGGCAGACCGGCGAGATAAAGAGCAGCGCAAAGGACGGGAAGATCCCAGGCTTTGTGGGACGCGTTTTCGGTCTGGAAGGGATACTGGCCCTGAAAAATTTCCGGCGCAACAGACGTCGTTACCGCAGCGTGATCCGGTCGCTGGTATTGAGTGTGGTGCTGTCCGTGACAGGCAGCGCTTTCGGCAGCGCCCTGAAGGAGATGGCCAAAGCCTTGACGGTGGAAGCCGACGGGGATATTTCTTTCTATGCCGGGGATATGCCGGCCGGGGAACTGATGCAGCTGTATGACCGGCTGGGCAGCGTGGAAGGTGTCAGGAAAGGCACCTGGCAGTCGAATCTGCTCTATACCTGCAGGGTGGACGGGATCGCGGAGGAAGACGGCATGTTTGGCGGATCCGGAATGGAAGAGGACATTCCGATGTATGCCCAGTTCATGGAAGATGCTCTTTTCTTTGACTTTATCGAAAGTCTTGGATCCGACGGGGAAGAATACCGCGGCAAGGACGGAAAAGTCCTGGCGCTTGCCCTGGACACCTCGGAGCATATCGCCTTTTTTACAGGACAGGAAGCATCCTTCACGCTGTATGCGCCCGACGGGAAACGGACGAAAACAGTATGCGCTGCGATTGTGGATACGTATCCGCTGGATCTTCTGCCCTATGATGACATGCCGCGGTATCTGTACATTATGGTGGCTCCGTGGTCCAGGATCACCGAATTTGCAGGTTTAGAGAGCGATTCCAAGTCAGGACTTACATTCTGGACGGATACGCCCACACAGACCATGGCGCGGATACAGTCAGGGATCATGGATGCGGGGATCACAAGAGAGTATACCCTGATCAATCTGTCCATGGCAGTGGATCTGTTCCGCAGTCTGACCTTCGTGGTGGATGTGTTTACTTACGCCTTCGTGATAATGATCTCCCTGATCGCGGTGGCCAACGTCTTTAACACGATCTCCACGAATATCCGCATCAGGCGGCGGGAACTTGCCATGCTGCGTTCGGTGGGTATGTCGGAGCGGGGCTTTCGACGGATGATGATCTTCGAGTGCTTCTTTTACGGGCTGCGCACGCTTATGTTCGGCGTGCCCATCGCGGCGGCCGGCTCCTGGCTGATCTACCGGGGAATGGCTGCCAGTGAACGGATGGAGGGCTTTGCCTGGAAGTTTCCCTGGAAGAGCATGACGGTCAGTATGTTAGGCGTATTCTGCATCGTATGTATTACGATGCTGTACGCGACGGATAAGATCCGGAAAGAAAATATCATCGATGCGCTGCGGGATGATATGGCGTAAGAAGGCGGCGCTCCAGGTTTTAAAAGAGGACAATAATAATTTTAGGATTGGGAAATTGTTCCGGATATGATATAATGTTGCCTGTCATGTATGACAGGCAACATTTATGTAATGATCACGAAGAAGATACAGGTAACCATATTATCATTAAGGAGGACAACAAGATCATGAAATTTTCGGAAATGCTTTACAACCGTCCGGACGTAGGGGAGCAGCGAAAACAGATGGCGGCTCTGACAGCGCGCCTGAAGGAGGCGGCGGACTATGCGGCGGCCAGAGAGATCTTTCTGGAGAAGGAGACGCTGGTGAAACACATCGAGACGCAGGCCACGTTGGCCCATATCCGTCATGACATTGACACCAGGGATACGTTCTACGATGAGGAAGTGAAGTTCTGGAGCGGCGCCATGCCGGAACTGGAGGAGGACATGCAGGCGTGGAACGTTGCGATGCTGGAGAGCCCGTTCCGTGCGGATTTCGAGGCGCAGTACGGCAATATGATGTTCCTGAATACGGAGATGGAATTAAAGACCTTCTCTCCCGAGATCATTCAGGAGCTGCAGCAGGAGAACGACCTGAAGCAGGAATATAATAAGCTGCTGGCATCGGCGCAGATTCCTTTCGAGGAGGGCACCTATACCCTTTCCCAGATCACGCCCTTTAAGTCCGACCCGGACGATGCGCGCCGTCTTGCCGCCTGGAAAGCGGAGGGGCAGTGGTACAAGGATCATCAGGCGGATCTTGACAGGCTCTACGACGAGCTTGTGCACCTGCGTGACAAGATGGGACGCAAGCTTGGCTACGACGGTTATACGGAACTTGGCTATTACCGAATGATGCGTAACTGCTATACGAAGGAGGACGTGGAGAAATTCCGTGCCGCCGTCGTGAAATATCTGGTGCCGGTGGCGACCGAGATCTATAAGGAACAGGCAAAACGCCTGGGCAAAGAGTATCCCATGAGCTTCGCGGACAATGCGCTGGCATTCCGCTCCGGCAATGCGAGACCCGTGGGGACACCGGATGATATTCTGGCCCAGGGGCGGAAGTTCTATGACGAATTAAGCCCGGAGACAAGCGAATTCTTCCGCATGATGCTAGACGGGGAGCTGCTTGACGTCCTGTCTACGGAAGGCAAGGCGGGCGGCGGTTACTGCACCAGCATTCCGGATTATGAAGTGCCTTTTATCTTTGCGAACTTCAACGGCACGCAGCATGATGTGGAGGTGGTGACCCACGAGGCGGGACATGCCTTCGCGGCGTGGATGAACAGGGACCGTGTGCCTATGGCGTCGGTCTGGCCGTCCTTAGAGGCGTGTGAGGTGCATTCCATGTCCATGGAGTTCTTCGCCTGGAAATGGGCGGAAGGCTTCTTCGGAGCGGATACGCGCAAGTTCTATTATTCCCACCTGTCCGATGCCCTGACCTTCATTCCCTATGGCACCATGGTGGATCATTTCCAGCATAAGGTATTCGAGAAGCCGGATATGACGCCCGCTGAGCGCCATGCGCTCTGGAAGGAACTGCTGGGCGTTTACATGCCGTGGATGCGTTTAGACGGTGAGATTCCTTTCTATGCAGACGGGGAAGGATGGCAGAGACAGCATCATATCTATGACCGTCCCTTCTATTATATTGATTACTGTCTGGCACAGACCGTGGCATTGCAGTTCTGGGCAAGGATCCAGAAGGATCCGCAGGCGGCCTGGGAGAACTACATGGCCTACACGAAGCAGGGCGGCAGCGCCGTATTTACCAGTCTTCTGGAAAATGCCGGTCTGGACAATCCTTTCGGGGAGAAGTGCTTGAAGGAAGTATGTGCGGCGGCGCGTAAGTGGCTGGAGGAGTATGATCTGACAGGACTGGAATAATTGGAATGAGAGCGCCAAAGGCGGGGCATTCTTCGCGCCGCACATGGTTTTGTGCGGGAAAGTGCAGAAGCGGACGGATACAGGACGGATTGGAGAGCAATGCATGGCAGAGCAGGAACGACAGGACAGGCAGGACTGTGGACGACAGGACAGGCAGGACTGTGGACAGCAGGACAGGCAGGACCGGGGACAGCAGGACAGGCAGGACCGGGGACAACAGGACGGGCAGGACCGGGGACAGCAGGACCGGGGACAGCAGGACGTGCAGGACCAGGGACAGCGGGACAGACAGGACATAGGACAGGATAACAGAGCGGAACGCAGGAAGCATAGAAGAAGTTATCTGCGCGATTTTGTCAGGGATCAGGACGGCAGCTATGTCTATACAGGAAAGACATGGCATGCCGATCCTGCCTTGCGGCGCCGTATGCTTCTGAAACTCTGGGCGCTGCAGGCGGCGATGCTTCTGGCGGTCCTGCTTCCCGGTTTCGTGACCACGGCAGGCTTACAGAATACGTTCTATGTGATCATACCTTATGTGTTCTGGCTTATGTCCGATCTTTCACTTGCTTACACGCTGGGGAGCATGACCTTCGGCGGTAATCCGCTGCGCGATTATGTCTATCAGCGCAGTGTGCCCCGGTATCCTTTCCTTACTGCATTGGCCCTTGCAGGGGCGGCGCTCACGGCGCTTGGACTGCTTGTCTTTCTTCTGCGGGACGGCGGGGGAGAGGGGGCGGCGGTATGTTTTATCTGCTGTGCAGTGCAGATTGCGGCGTCCGTTATGGCAGGGCGGTGTAAGGTGGACGATCTCTGGCAGAGGAATCCATAAACGGTCCGGACGCAGGGATGAGCCCTCCGCTTGCAAAAATCCAGAGAATTTATGGAATTTCTCACTTTCTATTTGACGAGAAAGATAATCTTATGTAAAATATATAAGGAAAAAATAAGAAGAACTTAAGAAAGGGAGGTTTTTTTCAATGAAGAAGAAACATGTAGCCTTGCTGCTTTCCATGGCAATGGTACTTTCATTGACTGCCTGCGGCGGCGGAAGCGACGCGCCGGCAACCGATGAGACGCCTGCCGAGAGCAGCGGTGACGAGACGACGGCGCCGGAAGAGAGTGATGCTTCCGAGACAGAAGAGGATGGAGATTCCGCAGCGGCTCCGGCCAATGACACACTGGTGGCCAGCGTAGAGCAGGGACTGGAGGGTAAGTTCTCTCCGTATTTCTCTCTGGCAGCCAATGATACGATGATCGACGAGATGGTTCGCGTTATACGCTGGAAGTTGACCGCGTGGGTAACCCGATCCTGAACGGTATCGAAGGAGAGACCCGTTCCTACAACGGCACAGACTATACTTATTATACGGCATCCGATATCGTGATCACAGAGAACGATGACGGCACCGTTTATTACGATATGACGATCCGTGACGACATCAAGTTCACCGACGGTACGACCGCGGATATCGACGACGTTATCTTCGGCATGTATGTCTATCTGGATCCTACTTATGACGGTAACGCTACCCTGTATTCCACAGCGATCGAGGGTATCGAGGCGTACCGCAGCGGTATGGAACCGCTCTACAGCCTGCTGATCAAGGCAGGACAGGACAATACGGATTTCACGAACTGGGATGAAGCGACGCAGAAGGCATTCTGGGAGACGGATTTCCCGGCGGCGCAGCAGGGCTTCGCGCAGGCGATCCTGGATTACTGCATCGCCAACGGTTATGCGGCGGAAGGCGATCCGGTAGAGGCAATCGCTCCCAACTGGGGATTCGAGGGACTGCCGGAGGGCGCTACCTCTCAGGATTTCTTTGATGCCATGTTAGAGGCATATGAGGGCGACTATAATGCTCTGTCCGATGCGGAGGCAGCAAACGGCGTTACGATCTGGAGTCTGCTTGACGCAGCTTATCTGGTTGGTATCGAGACCGGCGAGTCCGCTCCGAACGTTTCCGGTATCCAGCGTACGGGCGACTACTCCATGCGTGTGGTAGCCGACAAGGTTGACGCGACTATGATTTATCAGCTGCAGATCCCGATCTCTCCGATGCACTATTACGGCGACGAGAGCCTGTACGATTATGAGAACAACAGCTTCGGTTTCCCGAAGGGTGACCTGTCCGGCGTGAAGGAGAAGACCGGTAAGCCGTTAGGCGCAGGCCCGTACATCTTCAAGGATTATTCCAACGGCGTTGTGTACATGGATGCGAACCCGGATTACTTCAAGGGCGCACCGAAGATCGCGCACCTGAACTTCATGGAAGCAGCAGAGGCGGATAAGGTGACCGGTATCACGGCAGGTACGATGGATATCACGGATCCCGGCTATTCTACGGACGTGGCGAATCAGGTTGCGGACCTGAACGGCGGCAATGCGGATCTGGACGGCGATGTGATTACCACCCGTCTGATCGACTACCGCGGTTATGGTTATGTAGGTCTTGCAGCGAACAATGTGAAAGTAGGTTCGGACGGTTCCTCCGAGGAGTCCCGCAACCTGCGTAAAGCGCTGGCAACCGTGATCGCCGCTTACCGTGACGAGGGTATCGATTCCTACTACGGCAATACGGCATCCGTGATCAACTATCCGATCTCCAATACTTCCTGGGCAGCGCCTCAGGTGACGGACGACGGTTATCAGCTGGCTTACTCCGTAGATGTGGAAGGCAATCCGATCTATACGGACGGCATGTCCGCAGAAGACAGATATGCGGCAGCTTTGGAAGCGGCGCTCGGTTATCTGGAAGCGGCAGGCTATACCGTAGCAGACGGTAAGGTTACGGCAGCTCCGGAAGGCGCGAAGTTAGAGTATGTGGTGAATATCGGTGCAGGCGGCGCCGGCGACCATCCTACCTTCCTGATCTTAAAGAACGCCAGCGACGCTCTGGCTACCATCGGCATCACGCTGACCGTCAACGACCTGGCAAACGCAAGTGATCTGTATGCTTCTTACCAGACAGGCGTAGCGGATATGTGGTGTGCGGCATGGCAGGCAGGTACCGACCCGGATATGTTCCAGCTGTATCACAGCAACGGTTCTACCAACTACTATCAGATCGATGATGCAGATCTGGATGAGATGATCGAGGCAGCGCGTCTGTCCACGGATCAGACCTATCGTAAGGGACTGTACAAGGCGGCGATGGAGATCATCATGGACTGGGGCGTAGAGCTTCCTGTTTATCAGCGTTCCGAGTGCGTTATGCTCTCTACCGAGCGTGTGAACAGAGACACCCTTCCGACCGACATGACGCCTTATCTGTCATGGCAGCAGGAAGTACAGAATCTGGAAATGAAATAATAACATGAATTTATTCCCTGCTCCGTTGGGGCAGGGAATTTCTATAAGAAGGAGGGATACTTGTGCGTACCTATATCATCAAGCGCATTCTGTTATCGATCCTTATCCTTTTCAGCGTGACATTGATCATCTATGCCGTTCTGCGCTGCCTGCCGGCTTCCTATGTGGAGACGATGGCCATGCAGCTGGCGACTGCGCCGGGCGCGAAGCCTTATGAAGAATGGATCGCGCAGCTGAACGCATCTTACGGATTGGATAAGGGTATCATTGCCGGGTATTTTACCTGGCTGGGAGATTTTGCCCGGGGGAATTTCGGAGACAGCTGGAAATTTACGGTTCCGGTGGTTGAGAAGTTCCATGACGTGATCTGGCTGTCTTTCGTGATGTCGGCGATCTCTTTTACGCTGCAGATCCTGATCGCGATACCGCTTGGTATCATTGCCGCGACCAAACAGTATTCGAGGACAGACTATGCGATCACGGCGGGTGCGCTGCTTGGTATATCGTTACCGCCTTTCTTCTTTGCGACGCTGTTAAAGCTGCTCTTTGCCGTGAAGCTGCAGTGGTTTGATGTGTCCGGCCTGGTAGGCCGTAACTTCGCCCAGCTTGACACCTGGGGACAGTTTCTGGATAAGGCGCATCATCTGGTTCTGCCGATCGCCACGCTTGTGATTACGTCCATCGGTCCGCTGATGCGTTATACGAGGACCAATATGCTGGAGGTCCTGAACGCCGATTACATACGGACGGCGAGGGCCAAGGGCTTAAGTGAACATACCGTTGTCTATAAACATGCTTTTCGCAATACCCTGGTTACGCTGGTGACGATCATCGGCGGTTCCCTGCCCGGCTTTTTTACCGGCGCACTGATCACGGAGACGCTGTTCTCCATTCCGGGGATCGGTTTTACGTCCTATCAGTCCATGATCATCGGTGATATACCGTTTACCATGTTCTATATGACATTTATTGCTGTCCTGACATTGGCGAGCAATCTGCTCACCGATATTCTGTATGCCGTGGTTGATCCCCGCGTGCGGATCGCATAGAAAGGAGGAGTGTGGATATGTCTGATGTGAATAAGCCGAAGGAAGAGGCAGGCGGCGCTTCCGTGGAAACTCTCTCCTTAAATGACGACCGGCGTGTGAAGACACTCTCTCCCGGCGCATTGGTGGTAAAGCGGTTCTTCCGCAACCGTCTGGCGGTGCTGGGGCTTGTGATCCTTGCGATCATGTTTCTGTTTTCGTTTGTGGGCGGCATGATCTCTCCTTATCGTGAGGATGAGCAGTTTTATACCTATACTTATATGGAAAAAGAATATGTGGGTGTGACGAGGAATGAAGACTTCCGTTATGTCTCGGCTGAAGGGCAGGATTTCGGCTCGGCGGCGCAGGCGCAGTTTCTGATGGCGCAGATGATGGGCAAGACGGAGTTTGATTATAAAGATGTAACGTACGGTGTGGCGGAGGAAGGCAAGGACTTCTATGCGGTCTCCGTGGACGGTGACGTGATCGCCATCGCCTATAAGGATATCGTGAACGCCGCGGACAATAAGGAAGAACCGCCTTTTGCGGTAAAATATGAGGCCCTGAAGCTGTATACCAACGACGGTACGGGGAGCTTTGCCGCTGACGGCACGGAGTATACGCTGGACGAGGAAGGCAATATCGCGCAGGGCGAAGAAGTGATTGGCTATATCAGCCGTTTCGTCGTGCAGTCGAAGGAGAACGGCGTAGTGATCTCCAGGGATTTCAAGGAGAGTCTGGAGCAGGTACTGGATGCCGACGGCACGGAATTTGTCTATACGGGAGAGGACGGCGAGGAGCATACTTATACGATCAGTTATGACGCCAGCGCCAAAGTCTGGTTCGTTATGCAGGAGACGGAGACCTATGTGTACAGTCAGTACGAGTCCCCTTCCGCAAAACATCCTCTGGGTACGGACACCAACGGTATGGATATGCTGACCCGCCTGATGTACGGCGGAAGAGTGTCCCTGATCATCGGCTTTATCGTCGTGATCATCGAGTGTCTGCTGGGAGTGATCCTGGGGGGGCTTTCCGGGTATTTCGGCAAGTGGGTGGATAACCTGATCATGCGTATCGTGGATATCTTCTACTGTATCCCGTCGATGCCACTGATCATCATCCTGGGTGCTGCCATGGACGGTATGCGGGTGGATCCGAAACTGCGTATGCTGTATCTGATGCTGATCTTAGGGATCCTGGGCTGGCCGGGAATTGCCCGTCTGGTCCGCGGACAGATCCTTTCCCTGCGGGAACAGGAGTTTATGACGGCTACGGAGGCCTGCGGCATCCGGGTATCCCGCCGGATCTTCAAGCATCTGATCCCCAACGTGATCCCGCAGCTGATCGTTACCTGTACGATGAACTTAGGTTCCGTTATGCTGATGGAGGCGACCTTGTCCTTCCTGGGACTGGGCGTGAAGTTCCCCTTTGCCTCCTGGGGTAATATCATCAACGATGTAAAGAACTCCTATGTTTTGACCAATTACTGGTTTATCTGGATTCCGGCCGGTGTCTGTCTGTCGCTGGCAGTTCTGGGATTTAACTTCGTGGGCGACGGCCTGCGGGATGCTTTCGATCCCAGAATGAAACGTTAGGAGGTGCACGTAATGTTAGTGGCGAGAAAAGAATGGGGGTTCAAGTAGAATATGGCTAAGAATAAACCGGAAGGATATCTTACCGCGAAAGAATCCCGTAAGATATCCAAAGAGAACCGACGTATCACCAATCAGTTTGAGAAACAGAGAAAACGGAAGAATGTGCCGGAATCGGAGTATCTGACGACCATGCACAGCGCGGATAATGCGGTGGAATTCGACAATCTGCACACCTACTTTTTCACCGATGCCGGTACGGTCAAATCGGTGGACGGCGTCAGCTTTGAGGTGCCCATCGGCAAGACCGTGGGCGTGGTGGGAGAGTCGGGCTGCGGCAAGTCCGTGACCAGCCTGTCCCTGATGCAGCTGATCCAGCGTCCCCAGGGACAGATCGTGGAGGGTGAGATCCGCCTGAATCTGGGTGACGGCAAGGCGTATAATATTGCAAAGACGCCCAACGAGAAGATGATGAAGCTGCGCGGCAACTATGTGTCCATGATCTTCCAGGAGCCCATGACCAGCTTAAACCCGGTGTTCCGCATCGGCGAGCAGGTGGATGAGGTCATCGCCCTGCATGACGAGGAGGGCAAGTCGAAGGAGGCCATCAGGGAGAAGACGATCGAACTGCTGAAGATGGTCGGGATCGCCAACAGCGAGGGCGTCTACCAGATGTATCCCCATGAGCTGTCCGGCGGTATGCGTCAGCGTGTGATGATCGCCATGGCGCTGGCCTGCAGTCCGCGGATCATCATCGCGGATGAGCCGACTACGGCGCTGGATGTGACCATCCAGGCGCAGATCCTGGATCTGTTACGACATCTGAAAGACAAGATCAATTCCTCCATTATGCTGATCACCCACGATCTGGGCGTGATCGCGGAGATGGCGGATTATGTGGTCGTCATGTACGCGGGGCGCGTGGTGGAGAAAGGAACGGTGCGGGAGATTTTTACAAATCCCTGCCATCCGTACACCATCGGCCTGATGGCGTCGAAACCGGTGGTGGGCAAACAGGTGGACAGACTCTATTCGATCCCCGGTAAGGTGCCCAATCCCGTGAATATGCCGAACTATTGTTATTATAAAGACCGCTGCGAGATGTGCGTGGAGGGCTGTGAGGGAGCGTATCCCGGTGAGATCAGCTTATCGCCCACCCATAAGGTCAGCTGTTATCGTTTCTATGACGGAAAGGGGGAGAAGTAGATGGCGGATGTAAGTACCATGACAGAGAACAAAGTTACCCCTGTGACCTATGACCCGCAGTATATTCTGATGGTCAATGACCTGAAGAAATATTTCCCGATCAAAAGCGGCATGGTGGCCAGGACCATCGGTCACGTAAAGGCTGTGGACGGCGTGACGTTTAACTTAAGACGCGGCACGACCATGGGACTGGTGGGCGAGTCGGGCTGCGGCAAGACCACCACGGGGCGCACCATCTTACGCCTGTCCGGGGAGAAGACCGGCGGGCAGGTGCTGTTTAACGGCAAGGAGGTCTATGACCTTTCCAATAAAGAGATGCGGGCCATGCGGACCAAGATGCAGATCATCTTCCAGGATCCCTTCTCCAGTCTGTCGCCGAGACTGCCGGTAGGCGAGATCATCGGCGAGGCGGTGCGGGAACACGGCCTGGCGTCCAAGGGCGAGTTCGACGATTATATCGACCGGATCATGGATCACTGCGGCCTGCAGCCGTTCCACAAGGACCGGTATCCCCATGAGTTTTCCGGCGGACAGAGACAGCGTATCTGCATTGCCAGGGCGCTTGCCTTAAGCCCGGAGTTCGTGGTCTGCGACGAGCCGGTATCGGCGCTGGATGTTTCCATACAGGCGCAGATCATCAACCTGTTGAAAGACCTGCAGGAGAAGTACAACCTGACATACCTGTTTATCTCCCATGACTTAAGCGTGGTGGAGCATATCTCGGATACGGTGGGCGTTATGTATCTGGGCAATCTGGTAGAGTACGGGGATACGAAGGATATTTTCAACAATCCGCTGCATCCCTACACGAAGGCGCTGTTCTCGGCGATCCCTGTCCCGGATCCCGATGCGAAGATGAACCGGATTGTGCTGGAGGGCAGCATTCCGTCCCCGGCCAACCCGCCTTCCGGCTGTAAGTTCCACACCAGATGCGCCAACTGTATGGCCAAGTGCAAGGAAGTGGCGCCCAAACAGAAGGAGATCGAGCCCGGACACTACGTGGTATGCCACCTGTATGATGATGTAAAATAAAAGGAAATATGCTTTGCATATTTGGGCAGACGCAGAGCTTTTCCAGGGGAGGTGTTGGCATGAGCAGACAGGATAAGTTCGAAGATGACGGCCGCATCGTCGCAGATATGAGCGACCTGGAAGGCGTCGGGCTGTTCGGCAGACGGCGCAGCCTCGCTTCGCGCGGCGAAAGAAAGAACGGAGGCGATGAAGCGGAGGGCGGCGGGACACAGCGAAATCCCTGGGAGGATATGCCCTTTACCTGGCAGGAGCGGGTGCGTTACATCTTTATGGCACTGGGCGCGGCATTTCTGATCGGCGTGGTGCTGCTTGGCGGCGTGGCGGCTGTGATCTGGCTGTTTACGCTGTATGACTAATTATTTGGATTATTTATTTTATAAGGAAACTCTTTTTTGTGCGACGACGGATGTTGCACAGAAGAGAGTTTTTTTATGTCATAGAAAAGTGCGTCTCATTTGTTCTGCAGAAAAGAGGAGATCATGCCGATACTTTTTGTAGAAACAGGACGTAAAAAGCGTGCAGGAGGAAAAGCGTATGGCAGTAACAGAGATTGGGCATAGTGGAGAGAAAACGAATGATATTTTGTTTCGGACTTATTCCTATCAGAATGGCAAGGGGCAGGAGAAGGTATATTATGCGAAAGATACGGAGAATGTGTGCAAGTCAGGGGCGGTATGACCGACGAGAATATGGCTCCGCCGGAAGGGTTTGTGTATTGCAGTTCAGGCTATGCCTGGAACGGAAAGGGAGACACGCAGGGGATCAGGGATGAGATTGGAGAGATGAGAAAGGGATATGCCTCCAGGATGTTCCTTATGGCTTCGGCGCAGCCAACAAAGATCGGTGGAAGCCTGCTTCTTGATCCGGAATATTATGACGGTTCCAGTCAGTGGAAAGACGACAACAGCTACAGGCAGGGAATTTCCTTTTTGAGTAATTTCAATATTCATTGGGGATGCAGGGGAAGCAGATGGGAGTTTATGTTCTGTGGGTAAATATTTTTCCCTTGAAAAGTTCCTGCAAAAAGTGTAAAATCGTACCAGTACAACGAATAATTAATATTCGTTGTATTAGTATGGATTCATGTTGATCTGCAGGAAAGGGTAAAAGAAAATTATGGCACTCAGTAAGAAACCGGTAACCGGGATGAAGGATATTCTGCCGGAGGAGATGGAAATCCGCGACTATGTCATCAGCGTGATCAAGGAAACCTATGGGAACTTCGGCTTTACGTCTATCGAGACGCCCTGCGTGGAGAATCTTGCGAATTTAAATTGTAAGGCAGGCGGCGAGAACGAGAAGCTGATCTTTAAGATCCTGAAGCGGGGTGAGAAGCTTCGTTTGCAGGAAGCGCAGCAGGAAGATGATTTGGTGGATGGCGGACTGCGTTACGATTTGACAGTCCCGCTTGTGCGGTACTACTCCAATCATGCCAATGAACTGCCGTCGCCGTTTAAAGCGCTGCAGATGGGGAATGTATGGAGGGCGGACAGGCCCCAGAGAGGACGGTACCGTCAGTTTATGCAGTGTGATATCGATATCCTGGGTGAGGCTGGGAATCTGGCGGAGATCGAACTGATCCTGGCCACGACGACGACGCTTGGCAGACTTGGATTTCGGAATTTCCGGATACGGATCAATGACAGGCAGATCCTGAAGGCTATGGCAGCCGGCAGCGGCTTTATGGAAGAAGATTACGACCAGGTATTCATTATTCTCGATAAGATGGACAAGATCGGCGCGGACGGTGTGGAAGCAGAGCTGTTGGAGGCAGGATTTGACAGAGAGACCGTGGCCGGCTATATGGCGCTCTACCGGGGACTGGAGACTGCTGACAATGCCATCGAATATATTGCCAGGCAGACGAAGCAGACGCTTCCGGAAGGCGTGATGGAGAGCTTCCGGGAGATTTTGGACAGCGTGGAGGCGACCAAAGGAGATTTCTTTGACCTGGTATTTGACCCTACGTTGGTGCGGGGCATGTCCTACTATACAGGAACGATCTTCGAGATTGATATGCCTGAATTTGGCGGCAGCTGCGGCGGCGGTGGAAGATATGATAAGATGGTAGGTAAGTTTACCGGTCATGATGTGCCGGCCTGTGGATTTTCCATCGGTTTTGAGCGTATTATCCTGCTGCTTCTGGAGAATGGCTTTCAGGTACCCAGGGCGGGTAAGAAGATCGCCTATCTGTTGGAGAAGGGATTATCCGCAGACAGATTGTGCGAGGTGATGGCACAGGCCCAGAGGGAGCGGGAGAGCGGCAATCAGATCCTGGTGGCCCGTATGAACAAGAACAAGAAATTCCAGAAGGAACAGCTCACCGGGCAGGGATACGAGGAATTCAAAGAATTTTACCGGGAAGAGCTGAAGCGTTAAAGCGTCAGCGCAACTTCCCACACGAAGAAAGGAGCAAGGGCAACTATGAATCTGCAGAATCCGGCGGCGCTTTTTCAGATGATGAATTTATGGAGCCGTTTTCAAAAGAATCACCCCAAGTTTCCGAAATTCCTTTCCGCAGTGACGCAGAACGGGATCAAAGAAGGCAGCATCATAGAGGTCAGGGTGACGACTGCCGCAGGCGAGAGTTTTGACTCGAATCTGAAGATCACGGCGGATGATATGGAGATCATCGGGCAGCTTAAGAATATGACTTTTAACAAATAAAGGAAAGAGAGTTACCTCTAAGGAGAATGAAGCGTTTTCATATACTTGGGAGGTAACTTTTTTGAGTGGAAACATCCGGTTTTATTTGCAATACAGGTTCTTAGGTATTACAACAAGCGGCATGGAGGTATACAAATGAACGGATATGCGGTAAGGCAATCCCTGCTGTTATTCTTGACGGCGGTCATCTGGGGCGTGGCATTCGTAGCCCAGAGCGCGGGTATGGAACATCTGGGCCCCTTTACTTACAATGGTGTGCGCTCCCTGTTGGGCGGTCTGGTGCTGCTGCCCTGCATAGCGCTGCTTGGCAGGATACAGGGAAGGAATATGCCAGAGCAGAAAGAGGACAGCTGTCTGCCAGGCAGCGGAGAGCCGGCAGGGGTGAAGCGAACCGGTGACAACAGGCAGCTTCTGACCGGTGGACTCTGCTGTGGCGTCATTTTGTTTGCCGCCAGTAATTTCCAGCAGTTTGGCATTCAGTATACGACGGTAGGTAAGGCAGGATTTATCACGGCCATGTATATTTTGATCGTTCCGATCCTGGGTCTTTTGCTGCATAAGAAGGTGGGACTGCAGGTGTGGATCGGCGTGATCTTCGGTGTGACCGGCCTGTATCTGCTGTGCATGAAAGACAGTATCCGCCTGGAAAAGGGCGATGCGCTGGTGCTTATCTGCGCTTTTATCTTTTCCCTGCATATTTTGGTGATCGATCATTTTTCCCAGAAGGTGGATGGCGTTAAGATGTCCTGTATTCAATTCTGGGTATGCGGAATTTTGTCGCTTATTTGCAGTCTGCTGTTCGAATCGCCGGATTTAAACAGCATTCTGATTTCCTGGCTGCCGGTCTGCTATGGCGGCATTATGTCCTGCGGCGTGGCTTATACCCTGCAGATCGTCGGGCAAAAGGGCATGAATCCGACGGTGGCATCGCTGATCCTAAGCCTGGAATCTGTCGTATCGGTCATAGCAGGTTTTGTGCTATTGGGACAGGCGATGAGCCGCAGGGAGCTGTTCGGCTGCCTGATGATGAACATGGCGATCCTGTTTGCACAGCTGCCGGACAAAAAGAAGCAATACTGACCGGCATAATATATAAAATCGGAACAGAAAATTTGTCATAAAAGAAACGGAGAAGAAGAGAATGGCTGAGAACAGACTGGATAATGCGAAACTGGAAACGGCAGTAGCAGAGTTCGTGAAGGACAGGCAGCGGGAGAAGTATGCTGCGGTCATGGAACTTCTGGAAAAGGCTGTAGTCCTGGTGCCTGCGTTGGCGCCGCAGGGCCTGGATCAGGAGGCACAGAAGAAGATACAGGAAGGCGGGCAGGTAAAGCTGCCGCGGGATGCCAGGATCATGCCCTGTCTGCTGCGAAAGGAGAATGGGGAGCAGGTATTCCCTATTTTCACTTCTATGCCGCAGATCCCTAAGGATAAGAAGAGTCCGGCAGTGGTGGCTATGCCTTTCTTCTCCTGTGTGGCGATGGTGATGGGCAATCAGGAGCAGGTGGCTTCCATCGTACTGAACCCTTTTACTCATAACGTAGTGCTGCCCAGGGGGATTCTGGAGGTGGCTGACAAGCGTAGAAATGCGGTGCAACAGACGAAGACGGTCAAGCTGACGGAGAAGCAGTTTCAGGATCTGGTGCATAACAGGGTAGTGATGCATCTTTTGCCGCAATACCTGTTTGCCCATAAGGAAGAGGGACTAGTCAGTCTGCAGAAAGAAGAAGGAGATTTTATCCTGCAGTTTTATCGGGAAGCATATCCGGAGGGCAGGAAGGATGCCGTGGCGGTGAATTCGGAAGATTTCTCTGTTATGACGTTAAATCTTACGGATACAATGCAGATGACCAGAATAGACATGCCGGCGGAGACGGTAAGAAAAGGGATGTGCTACCGCGCCTATGCAGTTTGGATGCGGGATACGGCGGAAATCCTCTACTATACTTTCGAGAAGACGGAGCAGGGGGATCAGATTGGGAAGATCACGCCGGAAGGACAGCATGAAGTGATCGAGAGCGCGCCCGATAACGGGGCAGAGATCGAGGCGATCATGCAGTTGGCAGAGAGCAGGAGACAGGATTAGGTGAAATGAGGGTAAATATGGCAGATAAGAAGAATGCGACAGATACCATAATTTTTGATCTGGACGGTACGCTGCTGAATACGTTGGAAGACCTCACCGACAGTGTCAATCATGCGATGCGGCAGTTTCGGCTGCCGGAGCATACGATCGGGGAGATTCGGACTTTTGTGGGGAACGGTGCGGCGAAACTGATCGAGCGTGCCATTCCGCAGGGGAAGGAGAATCCCTCTTATAACGAGATCCTGTGTGCTTTCAGGCAGCATTACCAGGAGCATTGCGAGGATAAGACGGGGCCGTATGAGGGGGTTATGGAGATGCTTGCCGGTCTGCATGAGGCAGGCTATCGGATGGCCATTGTGTCCAATAAACCTGACGGGGCCGTGAAACAGCTTTACAGGAAATATTTTACAGAGTGGGTGCAGGCGGCCATAGGAGAACATTCCGGGGTAAAGAAAAAGCCGGCGCCCGATATGGTCTGTCAGGCGCTGGCCGAATTAGAGGCAGATGCCGCTCATGCCGTATATGTTGGAGATTCGGAGGTGGATCTGCAGACTGCCGCCAATGTGCCCATGCTCTGCATCAGTGTGACGTGGGGATTTCGGACGAAAGAGGAGCTGTATGCGGCAGGCGCAAAGGAGATCCATATGATCAGGACTCCTCAGGATCTTCTTTCGTATCTTCGTCATCCGGAGCGGGCAGAGTGATCAGCACTTTCAGGATCCGGTTATCTTTAATGCCGTCTGCCTGCAGGGTAATGTCGTTGTCCAGGACGATGGTCTCCTTATCCTGCGGCAGGCGTTCCAGCTTCTCGATGATCAGGCCGCCTACCGAATCATAGTCCTCGGAATCCAGTTCGATATCCAGCGCATCGTTGATGTCGTGGATCTTCATGCTGCCCACTACCAGATACTGGTCGTCGGAAAGCTGTTGGATCAGTTCTTCTTCGTCCGCATCGTACTCGTCGCGGATCTCGCCCACCAGTTCCTCGATCATGTCTTCCATGGTGATCATGCCCACCGTCGTACCGTATTCACTGAGGACAAAAGCGATGCTGAGCGATTTCTCGCGGATCTCCATCAGTAGATCCGATACGCTCTTGTATTCATAGGTATAGTATGCGTCACGCAGTATTTTCTTGATCTGGAATTTCTCCGGATCTTTCACCAGAATGAAATCCTTGATATTGACCACGCCGACGATATGGTCGGGATCGCCTTCATAGACAGGGATCCTGGTAAACATGGAGGCCTGAAAAGTGGAGAGCAGTTCCTGATAAGTTGCCTCGATCGGAACGGTGGTCATCTGGATCCTGGGGATCATGATATCCTTGGCGACGGTGTCGCCGAAATCGAATACGTTGTAGATCAGTTCCCGCTCTTCGGTTTCGATCACACCGCCTTCGTGGCTTACGTCAACGTAGGTCTTCAGTTCCTTCTCTGTAATACTGAAGTTGTTGCCGTCCGAACTGATATGCATAAAGCGCAAGATCCAGTTGGAGATCAGGTCAACGATATAGATGACGGGCGTTAAAGCCGTCATGAGCAGACGTATCAGGCTGCTGTAGAGCAGGGCAATCTGCTCGGCTCTCTGCATGGCCCAGGTCTTGGGTACAATCTCGCCGAACATCAATATGGTAAAAGTAAGAACACCGGTCACGATACCGACGGCACGGCTGCCCCACGTTCTGATGGCAAAAGTCGTGGCGACGGAAGAAGCGGACAGATTGACGATATTATTGCCGATCAGGATCGCGCTTAACATCTTGCCATATTGATCCAATATGCCAAGCACCCTTATGGCTCCTTTGTGGTCTTCGCTGGCTA
>CANOCU010000043.1 GCA_947564645.1 uncultured Lachnospiraceae bacterium | reverse complement strand
TCACCTCCATGAACAGTATCGAAAAATAATGTTGAGCAATTAAATACCTGATGATCAGAAAAGCACTGGTTTATGTCAGTGCTTTTCGTCTGCTCCACATAATCACTTACTCCACATAAACAAACCCGGCATAATCCCTCAGGATCCGGCAGCACTCCATGATATCCCTGTTTTTCCCATAGTTGATATTATATACTGTTACGAGAAGTTCGAGATCCGGGTGTTCCTGCGCTTTTTCGTAAAGAGATGAAAGCTTCAAGGTTTCCAGATCCGGGCGGTTAGTAGTGCCGTTATAGAAGACTACGAACCGTGGGGTTGGAAGCTTAATGGGCGTAGAGCCGTATAAAGTGTTCTCGGCAATTCTGCCCTGCAGGATCCTGGTTACATAGATCAGGTCCCGGAACGTTTTCTGAAACTGAAACATTATTAGATAGTAGATGTCCTAAGAGTTGCCAGTGAATGGATCTGTGTACAGATCCAACATGCTTTCGGTTATTATAACATGGGATGAGCGTGATTGCAAATATTTTTTTACTGATTTACATTGTGCCGCGTTACTTTCCGCACTGTAATATGTGGGCATCACCTAAAATATATCAATGCCGCTTAGTTGGATAATTGGATGCCGGAGCAGTTTGTGCTGGCGCTGCGTAACGGGTATTACGTTAAGAAATGCCCGTGAGGGTCGAATAGGATTATCGTGACAATGATACTGATGGCCGTCACTATAATACCGGCAAGTTCCAAAATCATTCCGAATATATCCTGGCATAGTGACAGCATTTTGCAAGGCACGATAGTAAATAAAAACGCATTTTTTCATTATTCTCCTTGATTTACATGCGCATATCGCGGTCCTTATCCATGAGCATGAATGAGAAGCGCATCTGCACCATGACGAGCAGGGAAAACACGTCCTAACCAAGAAAGAGATACTCGATGGAACAGTGTTTTGAAGTGTTATACTGCCGGGAAGTTTCTGATTTTGATCGGGGCTTTTCTTGCATATTGCCATGTCCTATGAGATACTATAAATATGAGATGAAGGAAAGGATGCGTTTTCATGGCTTATGGCATCCTATTAAAAGAAGCAAAAGACATTCCCGAGGACGTGATAGAGCAGGCGGTCGAGTTTATAAGATTTATGTGAGTATCGCTTTTTGCATCAATTTAGCCAATACGGGTATGATCCGAAAGTGTTACAGTATGTCATGGGACATTCCAACATTACTATGACGCTGAATTTCTCCCCATATCTAAAATGCCAGGGAAACCGAAAATACAGGCTATACTGGCATATAAGAACTTCTAAAGCAATGCTCTAAATTCACCATAAATCTTATCATGCAAAAAGGAACAGGAACTTAAGGAACCATGCGGGGGCAAATACATATGAAGACATACATAACGCGCGTAAACGGATTGTCTATGAAAAATCCGATGCAATACAGGCAATCCATGCTTCTTGATATCGCGAGACAGCTTGGGTGGATGGAGATGGGGATCTATCGTTATCCGGCGGAGCGTGAAGAAGCGGGGAAGCGCAGCAGCAGGCTGGATGGAATTATTGCAGGAATAAATATGGGAGATCTTGTGGTGGTACAGCTTCCCACCGGGAACGGTATGGCATTCGAGCGGGAGCTGGCAGACCATATCAGTGTTTACGGGGCACGCGTTGCTTTTTTTCTTCATGATGCGGAATCTCTGGTGCGTGAAGGCAGCCGACCCATGCTGCGTGAAGCAGTGAATTTATATAATCTGGCGGAGGTATTGATCGTACCTTCTTATGAAATGAAACAGTTCCTGCTGGATCATGGCGTTTGTCAGACAATGAAATTCGTTGTCCAGGAGATGTGGGATTATACAGTAAATGACAGATTCCTGCATACCCCGTCTTTCAGAAAAGAGATTCATTATGCGGATGATGAAGGCTTCGGGGAAATGGACAGGTGGAAGTATGGAATACCATTGAGAGTATATGGAGCCATGGCGAAGCAGGGTGAGAATATGCAGCGTGCAGATCTGGATCCCGATGAAGCGCTTTCGGAATTAGCCGGCGGTGGTTTTGGCCTTGTCTGGTATCAGAATGCGGACAGGCTTTCCTCTATGGCATATGGCATTTCTTTTGCTTTAAGCAGGTATCTTGCGGCGGGGATTCCGGTTATCGTGCCTGCCGGCATTTCTAATCAAAGAGTGATAGAAGAAAATCATTTGGGGATGGTGGTTCCTTCGCTGGCAGAAGCGGCAAGAAGAATAGGCGCAATGAGTGGAGCACAGTATCAGGGATATGTGCGAAGCGTAGCCGGGTTTGCACCTGCTCTGCGTGCCGGTTATTATACGAGAAAATGCCAGATTGATACGGTACAGGCATTTTACAGACAAGATGCAGGGAAGATCCCTATACCGTCCCGGGAATATTCTTTGGGGGAATGCACCTTCTCAACCAGCGTATTGAAGGAATCGTATGGCGGAGGGCTGGTTTTGTCATGGGAATTTCGGGGAAAGGCGGAAGGATTCCTGATCTGTGACACTTCCGGACGGCGGATCTATGAGACGAAAAATATGCTGCAGCATTATCTGCGCATAGAAGGCTGCAGGAAGGAAGCAGGCTTTATCGTAAAAGCATATATTGAGACGTTAAAAGGCAGGCTGATCGTGGCGGAGTCTGTTCCGGCGTATGTGTATGCCGAGTCCTGTCGGAAACCGGAAGTTAGTCTGGTGATACCGGTCTGTAATGGGGAAGGTTCTATCGACAGATGTATTGATACTGCCCTGGCGCAGTCGTTTCCGGATCTGGAGATTATTGTTGTGGATGACGGGAGTACGGATCATACGTCGGCTATTCTTGAATGGTATGCACGGAAATACCCGAATATACAGGCGGTTCATCAGGAGAACCGCGGTATACCGGCGGCCCGGAATACAGGAATCAAAAGGGCCGGCGGCCGTTATATAGGCTTTATGGAAAGTCATGACATGCTGCGTCCGGATATGATCGGAAGCCTGTTCCGCGCAATAGAGTCAAATGACTGCGATATTGCATGCACGTCAGGATATGAAATCCATAAGGATGGGTATAGAGAATGCATGCAGTATCCGATGAAAGAGGATACCGCGGTGGCATTGGAAGCGTTTCTGCAGATGAATCTGGAGGAAGAGGGCACATGGGTGGTAAACATCTGGAATAAATTGTATCGGGCGGCCCTTGTGAAGGATCACCTGTTTCCTGAGATCACAGGCGATGATGAAGCCTGGACACCCTATATTCTGTCCTATGCCGGCAGGATCTGTTACCGGAACGACTTATCCTATGAACATGACAGGACAGTCTGCGACAATCAGCGGATCCGGCAATGGACGAACAGATCCAAGGAGGAGCTGTTCAGGATATACCTTAAAACCGTTCTTTTCTATCTGGAAAATGCAAATCCACACAGGATACCGCTGTTGAAGCAGCTAGCCCGAAAAGGTGTATATGAATGGGGCAGGGTGTATGAATATGCCGATTATGAAAAGTTATGGGAAAAGATAGACAAGTTATATGGATAAGACTAACAGTAATAGGGCAGTGGCTCAGTCAGGTCACTGCCTTCCTTATTTAAAATCTTCTATTGTCTTTCACAGGAAATCTCCTTGTTAAAAAAAACAGTGTCTGAAATAAATTCCAATCCACAAACATATCAAAGTGCATAAAAGAGTCACAAATTCCCGGTTTTATTTGTATAATTTGCAAAATGTGAAACAAAGTACCATAATCAGCGCAGAATATAGACGTAAGTGTTTCTGTTCAGTATAATGGGTCTCGTAACACGGGATAGCAGAACATTCATCATGGTTGGAAAAGGGACAGAGAATGAAAAATGTTATTGTGAAATTCCGGGAGTACTATCCGGAAGCGAGCAACACGGAAAAAGGGGTTATAGAGTATTTGTTGGAAAATCCGGAGAAGGTGGCGGAGATGGGATTGCGCGAATTAGCGAAAGCAACGTTCGTCTCCTCGTCTACGATCACCAGACTGTGCCATAAAGCCGGCTTTAGCCAGTATAAGGATTTTCAGAAATCCCTGATCTATGAAAATGCGCTTCGGAAAGAAACCATTACAGGGAAGAACTGTGAAATCGCAAAGGATGATAAGCTGGAGCAGCTGATCGACAAGATCATCTACAAAAGTATCGTCTCTCTGGAAGATACCAAGGCACTGATCGATGTTGAGACACTGAATAAGTGTGTATCCGTGATGATGACAGCCCAGAGGATCGCGTTTTTCGGAATAGGTGCGTCTCTGTTAGTGGGAAAGGATGCTTATCTGAAGTTTTTGCGTATTAATAAGAATTGTATGGCCAACGAGGATATTCATATGCAGATGGTTCAGGCAAAGAATCTGTCAGGCAAAGATGTTGCAGTTATTATCAGCTATTCGGGTATGACAGCGGAGATCGTGCAGTGCGCAGAGATCGCAAGGAATGCGGGTGCTCCTGTCATAGCAGTAACCAGCTTTCGGGAATCGCCGTTGTCAAAACTGGCGAATTATAATCTGTATGTTTCCGCCACGGAGTTTGAATTTCAGACAGGAAAACTGGCGTCGAGACTGTCGCAGCTTGCGGTGATTGATATGCTGTATTCAGCCTGCATACAACATGATTATGAAGAATGTATGCATTACCTGAAACATACTTACATCTCGAAGACGGCAAAAGAAAAGGAAGGAGAGGACGATGAGTGATCATGGTAGATATTTCAGGATTATCAACGGAAAAGCGAAATCAAAGAACAATGAAACTGGATGAAATGACGCCTTATCAGATCATTTCCATTATGAATGAGGAAGATCATAAGGTAGTGGAGGCAGTGCATGAGGCTCTGCCCCAGATTGAAAAGACGATCCGGTGGGCCACGGAAAGCCTCAAGGCGGGTGGCAGGATCATCTACATAGGCGCCGGAACCAGCGGACGGATCGGGATCCTGGATGCCGTGGAGTGCCCACCCACCTTCGGCGTATCCTACAATATGGTTGTAGGGGTGATTGCCGGCGGCCAGGAGGCGTTCGTCAAGGCAAAGGAAGGAGCCGAAGACGATCCGGATCTGGGCAGGAGTGATCTGCAGGATCATGGGCTGACAGACAAGGATGTGGTGATCGGTCTTGCGGCCAGCGGCCGTACTCCTTATGTGATCGGTGCATTGCGGTATGCCAGAGAAACAGGCTGCAGGACCGTCTCCATTTCCAACAACGAGAATGCGCCGGTGTCAAAGGAAGCGGATCTGGCGATCGAACTGCTTACAGGGCCGGAGGTGCTTACCGGTTCCACGCGGCTGAAAGCCGGAACGGCGGAGAAAATGGTTCTGAATATGATCTCGACAGCCAGTATGGTGGGAATCGGGAAAGTGTATGAGAACCTTATGGTGGATGTGCGCCAGTCCAACGAAAAACTGGTGATACGGTCGGAGAATATTGTCATGGAAGCCGTAGGATGCAGCAGGGAAGAAGCCAGAAAGAATCTGAAAGAGGCAGGCGGCAGAACTAAGCTTGCCATCACGAAAATGCTTCTCGGATGCGATGTGGATACGGCGAAAGAGAGTCTCGGACGGGCAGAAGGAAAAGTAAAAGCGGCTCTGTCCGGGAGTGCGGAATTACAAATTGTCAGGTAAAGGAGAAAGAATATGAAGAGAAAAATAACGGCATGGATATTGGCAACGGCTATGACGGCAGCTATGCTGTCGGGATGCGGCGGCGAAAAGGCTGCGGATACGAGCGCAGGGGCCGGTGAAGCGGCAACGTCTGCAGAGGAAAGCGAAGATGCGGTACAGGGACAGGATAAGGAAGCGGGTACGTCCGGAGAAAAGGATGTGGTGACGGCGCTGCTGCCTCCCGTATCAGCGACTTATCAGGATAAGATCATGGAGTATGTGGATGCGTTCAATCAGGAAAATGCGGATATACAGATCGAGGTGACTACCGCCAGCTGGGAGGATATGACGCAGAAGCTGGATATCCAGGTTAACGCGGGTTCTCCGCCGGACATTGCGTTCGTGGGATCGGACGGTATCTCCAAGTATCTGGATCTGAGTATGATCATTAATTTGAATGACTACCTGCAGGATGAGTTATCCGATTTTGATGAGAATGTCCTGAATTATTTCCGTAACGGCGACGGAACCTATGGCTTGCCGGCTTACTGCGAAGTACAGTGTATTGGCGGGAATAAGGAAAAGATGGAAGCGGCAGGCATTGACTGGGAGAACATCCAGAAGAACGGTTGGACTTACGATGAGTTCCGGGAGGCGATCAAGAAGGGCGTCAGCACGGAGGGCGACGATACCTGTTATGGCTTTGTGTTCGCATGCGCAGGGGTTACGGCTAAGGATTACTTCAGTATCTTTGTAAAAAATGCGGATATGCCGGCTTCTTTTGACAAAGATCTCAAATATGCTTACACAAGTAAGAAAATGCTCACCTTCCTGGAAGATTTAAGGGCGTTGATCGATGACGGCTCCATGCCGAAGGAACTTAGTTCTGTTGATGCCGGAAAACGCTGGAATATGATGCTGACCGGACAGACGATGATCACCGGCAAAGGTCTGTCTTCCTTCGAGAGATCTGCCTACAATAACAATAAGATGTTGGAAGAGGGATCGGCTGATGCCGTGGAGAACAGTATCCCGGTAGAATATATCGTGCTTCCGGTTCCGGTCTTTAACGGAGAGCAGCATGCTCTGGGAGCGGTGGACGGATATGTCTGTCTGACCGGTGAAAAGAATCCGGATCAGGCTCACCTGCAGAATGTGGCGAAAGCTGCTTATTATCTGGCAAGTGGTGAGCGTGCGGCGTATACCTGTCAGGAACTGTATCTGTCTCCGGTATGTGAAAGCGGCAGAGAAGAGTATGCGAAGCTAGATCCCATCGTGGATAAGAATGAGGCCAATACGGCATGTGTGGAATTGCTGACGACACAGATTGCGGAAGCACGCCCCGACATTCCCGCTGAATTGAGTGCAAAAGCGATCAAGATCGAGGATGAGGTGATCGGGCCTAAGTTCCAGGGACTGCTCTCCGGTGAAGTCAGTCCGGAAGAAATGTACCAGGCGATCGTCGATGCGGGACATGAGGCTTTCGGCGAGGAAGGATGCGTCGCAGACTAATAGTTTATGGGGGTTACAGGAAACGGAGAGCCGCTGCCGGCGGCTCTCTCTTTAGAAGAGAGCAGGGTATAACAAATATGAATAAAGCGAAAAAGAAGAAAATGAAAAAGGAAGTGGTCTGGGCCTATCTGTTTATTCTGGTTCCGCTAAGCACCTTTATCATCTTTACGATCTATCCGGTGATCACTTCCGTGATTACCAGTTTCCAGAAATACAGACCGCTTGGTTCCGAGTGGGTGGGATTTTCGAACTACGTCAGCACTTTTAAGAGCAGCCTGTTCTATAAGGCGCTGAAGAACACGGCTGTCTATACGGTCATCACGGTTCCGATCGGTATTTTGATGTCTTTTATCGTATCGATCATGATCGTTCCCTTCCGGAAGGGGATTCAATCCTTTTTCAAAGGAGCCTTCTATCTTCCGGCAATCGCATCCGGTGTGGCGCTTTCCTTTGTGTGGAAATGGATCTATGATCCGCTTCCAAGCGGACTGCTGAACAGTCTGCTCAGGTTCTTTGGGGTTTCGAATCAGAACTGGCTGGGCAGTTCGAAGACAGCGATGGCATCCTTGATCATTATGGCGGTATTTGGCGGACTTGGACAGAATATCATCATCTATATCGCCGCATTACTGGGGATCGATCCGACCTATTATGAGGCGGCGGAGATAGACGGTTCCACGTTTCTGCAGAAGGTACGGTATGTCGTATGGCCGCTGGTCAAGCCGACGACAGTCTTTCTGGCGATCACCAGTGTGATCAACGGATTTCAGTCTTTCCAGACGGCTTATCTGATGACAGGAGGCGGCCCGGACAATGCGACGACCATGGCGGGCTTACTGATCTTTAACCGGGCATTTAAATATTTCGAATATGGTGAGGCATGTGCACAGGCGCTTCTGCTGGCCATGATCATTGCGGTATTTGCGATCCTGCAATTTAAAGTAAGCGCCAACGATGTAGAATATTAGAGAGGAGACAGGTTATGGGATTATATAGAAGATATGGTACAAAAGACAAATACAAAGAGAAGACCCGGAACATCGTGCTTGCCGCGGTATTGATCTGCCTGGCAGTCATTACCCTGTTTCCCATCTATTATATGGTCATTTCTTCCTTCGGGGCGCCGACGGAAGCGGGAGGAGCCAGCTATTCGCTGATCCCGAAATCTTTTTCGCTGGCATCGTATCAGTTTTTCTTTGACTACAGTCAATACTCCTTCCGCTGGATCCTGAATTCTCTGTTGGTGGCGGGGATCGTGACGGTCTGCAATGTACTGTTTGCCAGTCTGGCCGGGTATGCGTTTGCCAAGTTGCGGTTTCCGGGATGTCAGTTTTTCTTCTTCCTGCTGCTGGTGGCGATGATGATTCCTTATCAGGTGACCCAGGTTCCGCTGTATATTCTGGTGGTTAATGTGCTGAAATGGCAGGATACCTACATAGCGCTGGTGGCGCCGACTCTTGTCACCTGCTACAATGTGTTTCTGGCAAAGCAGTTTTTTACTTCTTTGCCGACATCGGTCATCGAATCGGCGAAGATTGAGGGGTGCAGCCAGCCTTTGATCGTGTGGAAGATCGTTATGCCGCTGTCGAAGACGGTTCTGGCCGTTATGGCGATCACGACGTTCCTGGGAGAATGGAATACCTTTTTCTGGCCGTTCTTAGTCTGCAACTCGGAGAAAATGCAGACCATCCAGGTGGGACTGAAGAATTTCAGTTTTGCGAATACCACATATTTTGCTCCGATGATGGCAGGGGCTACGATATCGGCGCTGCCCATGTTCATTCTGTTCTTCTCCCTGCAAAGATATTTCCTGGAAGGCGTTACGGTGGGAGCGGTGAAAGGTTAGTGTGAGAAAAAGAGATGGTTCACGTATTGTTTGTGCCGCCGTATGCGGCATGACGGGACATGAGAAATGCGAGACGGAAGGCAGGAGGAAACATGGAATATTTACTGGGAATAGACGGCGGCGGCACCGGGACGAAGATTGCAGTGTCCGATCTTAAGGGAAACATTCTGGAGCATGGATCCGCAGGGGCGCTCAACGGGAACGGGCAGAGTGCCGGCAGTCTGCAAGAAACCGTCGCACAGATTGCCGGCGCGGTAAGCGCCTGCGGTTATGAGCCGGAGCAGTGTGCGGGGATCGGTGCGGGGGTTGCGGGAATCAGCAACCGGATGTCGAAAGAAACGGTGCTTTCTCTATTTGCCGGGCAGGGCTTTGCCTGTCCGGTCCGCCTCTACGGAGATCATGAGACAGCCCTGGCAGCCGTCTTTCCGGAGGGGCAGGGTGTGGCGCTCATAGCAGGCACGGGATCGATCTGTTACGGACGAAGAGCGGACGGCCAGGACTTCCGGGTAGGAGGCTGGGGGCATCTGATCGATGACGGCGGCAGCGCCTATGCCATCGGCAGAGACATCCTGTCGGCCATTGTCCGGCAGGAAGACGGCCGGGGAGAGAGAACAGTTCTGCGGGAACTCGTGTTTGCGTATCTGCAGATTACGGAAGTGAGAGAACTGATCGGCTATCTCTATCATCCGGACAGAAGCAAGAAAGATACGGCGTCTCTGGCGGTCCTGCTGGATAGGGCAGTGAGACAGGGGGACGGCGCAGCGCAGGCGATCGAAGATGCCTGTGTGGAGGAGCTTACGAAGCTTGCCCTGACGGCAATGGGGCATCTGGATGGAGAGAAAAAGCTGGCACTTGGCGGCAGCGTCCTCTTGAAAAATGAGCGGATCAGAACGCGGCTGTGCCGGAGGCTGCAGGAGGCGGACAGCCGGATCAGGATTGCGGGCGACGTGCAGGATGCCTCGCTGGGGGCACTGCGGCTGTTGCAGGAAGAGAGGGGTCTGCATCCGGCGGTTCATGAAGCAGTCGCATCAGAGCAGACGGGAGAGGCAGGGAAAGAAGGAGGAGAGAGAAGTTGAGGAAGGATCAGTATCTGGCGGTCGATATTGGCGGAACCGTCGTGAAATACAGCCTTTTTCATGCGGATTTCGAGGAATTGGAGCATGGAGAGGAACCGACCGAGAAGGAGCCGCAGCGCTTCCTGGAACAGATCATTGCCGTGGCAGAGCGCTACAGGGAGCGGATTGCCGGGATCGGCATCTGCATGGCAGGATTTATCGATCCCGCTACGGGAGAAAACCGTGATTTCAGCGTGGGCGAGAACTTCCGGGCCTGGAATCTGAAGAAGGAGCTGTCAGAGAGAATAAAGCTGCCGGTGGTTCTGGAGAACGACAGCAATTGTGCGGCACTTGGAGAACTGGAAACCGGTGCGGGCAGAGGCCTTAAGGACTTCGTGCTGCTCACGATCGGAACAGGAGTGGGCGGTGCGCTTATTCTGGATGGCAGGCTGGTAAGAGGAAGCCATAATAAAGCGGGAGAAGCCGGTCTGACATTGCTTGGAAAGGAGAGGGACCCGGAAAATTATGTGAGTGCGGAAGCGACTTCCGCCCTGGTGCGCAGTGTTTCCGCTATTGCGGGCAGGCAGGTGGACGGACCGTATGTGTTTGCACATCTGGAGGATGCGGCTGTCAGGGAAATCTACCGGGAATGGCTGGAGCGTCTTGCGCTGACGGCGGGTAATCTGGCGGTACTGTTTGATCCGGAGGCGGTTCTGATCGGAGGCGGTATCTGCAGACAGGAGCGTTTTATCAGCGATCTTCGGGAACGGATCTATGGGTTGTTCCCGCATCTTGCAGAATATACGCGTATAGAAGCCTGTCAAACGGGCAATCTGGCCGGCAGGATCGGAGTACTTAAGCTGCTTATGGAGCAGATCTGAGAGTCTGCAGGTCGGTCGAATGGAAGGAGATTACTGTGTTGTGCCTGCACCCGGATTCGCGGGCAGAGCAAGAATGGAGGGTTACTATGGAGGGGATTAAAATTGCGACGATCGGGGGCGGTTCCAGTTATACACCGGAACTGGTAGACGGTTTCCTGAAGCGTTATGAGACACTTCCGGTGCGGGAATTGTGGCTGGTGGATGTGCCGGAAGGGGAAGAGAAGATGAATATCGTGGCGGCGCTGGCACGCAGAATGGTGGAGAGAGCCGGAGTTCCCATGGAGATCCATACCACGCTGAATAGGCGGGAAGCGTTGGCGGGGGCGGATTTTGTCACCACACAGCTTCGCGTAGGACAGCTGGCGGCACGGATCAAGGATGAGAGGATCCCGTTGAAGCACGGCATCCTGGGACAGGAGACTAACGGAGCCGGCGGTCTGTTTAAAGGACTGCGCACGATACCGGTCATCATGGAGATCTGCAGGGATATGGAGGAACTGTGCCCGGACGCGTGGCTGATTAATTTTACCAATCCGGTGGGGATGGTGACGGAAGCCGTCCACAGATATACGAATTTTCGTAAGATCATCGGCCTGTGCAATGTGCCGATCGGTATGCACCGGGCGATTGCGGATAAGCTGGGAAGACCGATGGAGGACGTGCAGGTTACGTTCGGCGGTCTGAACCATATGGTGTTCGCCACAAAGGTCATGGTGGACGGCGAGGATGTGACAGGCAGGATCCTGGAGGACTGGGGCAGCCAGAGTGTGATGAATATCACGGGGATCGCCTGGAATCCGGAGTTTGTGAAGGAATTAGGTATTCTGCCCTGCTCTTATCATCGTTATTATTATATGACGAAGGAATACCTGGCGGAGGAGTTAGAACAGTACGGGAAACATGAACTTCGCGCCGAACTGGTAAAAGGGGTGGAGGAGGAATTGTTTCGTCTTTACCAGGACAGTTCCCTTTGCGAGAAGCCGAAGCTTCTGGAGAAGCGGGGCGGCGCCTACTACAGTGATGCGGCGTGCAATCTGATCAACTCCCTGTACAATGATCTGGGAGATGTCCAGGTAGTGAACACGGTGAACAACGGCGCGATAGATAATTTCGAGAAGGATGAGATCGTGGAGGTAAGCTGTGTCATCACCCGCAGCGGCCCGAAACCCGTCAGGGTAGGGAGGCTGCCCAAGGCGGTGAACGGCCTGGTGCAGCAGATCAAGTCTTTCGAAGTGGCGGGCAGTGCAGCGGCGGTGACGGGCGACAGAAGGAAGGCGCTGCTTGCTCTGATGATCAACCCGCTTGTCATGTCTCAGAAAACGGCGGAGGCAGTTCTGGAGGAGCTTCTGGAAGCACACAAGGAGTATCTGCCGCAGTTTTTTCAGAAACAGTAAGGAATAGTAAGGAACAGTAAGAAACAGGCAGGATGAGAATATTTGTACGAAGAGGTACGTACGGAGGAAGAAGGAGGGGCGGTATGGAGATCGTGCGATTAGGCGATACGGACAGGGAATGGCGCAGAGTATGGGAGCTTTACAGTGAGGCGGCCGCCGCGGGTGAGATGCTCTACGCTGCCATGACGCCGGAGAAATTCAGGACAAAACTGTCCGGCAGCGAGGATGGGACAGAGACGGTCAGTCTGGCGGATACAGAGGGAACGGCTTTCGCCTCAGGATGTGTGGATCATAAGTCGGGCAAACGGTTTGTGACGATGGTGCTTGTGCAGGCGCAGGCGCGCAGACAGGGAAAAGGAAGGCGGGTTCTGGCGGCGTTGGAGAAGATGCTGGAAACAGAAAGGACCTGCAAAGAAGAGAAGACAGTCTTCGAACTTTCCTTTTTCAATCCGGTTACATTGACCTGGGAACTGCCGGGAAAGAAAGGCGTTACACATCCGAATGCGCCGGGTGTGGATGTGGGAAGCGGAGCCTATCTTTTCTTTAAGAACTGCGGCTATCGGGAATTTGCCCTGCAGAACAGTTATTATCTGGATCTTGGCAGTTTTGGGTATCCGGAGGCTGTCGGAAAGAAGAGAAAGGATCTGGAGCAGGAGGGGATTACCTTCCAGGTATATGATCGCAGGAGGCACCAGGGGATGGCTGCTATGCTGCAGAGCCTGGGCAACCCTTTGTGGGAGGAAGAGATCCTGGGAGAGCCGGACGTAACAGCAGGAGGGCGGCCGATCCTGTGCCCGGTGCAGGATGGGCAGATACTAGGATTCACGGGGCCTCTGTCGGTGGAGACAGGCGGGCGGGGATACTTTGCGGGGATTGCCGTGTCGCCGGATGCCCGTGGTAAGGGACTGGGGAAACTTCTGTTCTATGAGTTATGCAAGGGGCTTCAGGACAGGGGTGCGGCTTACATGACGCTCTTTACAGGAGAAAATAATTCGGCCAGGAATATCTACGAGGAAGCAGGATTCCGGATCGTAAGGTCGTGGTCGGATATGCGAAAGACTTTGTAAGGAGAAAGTGGGGACATCGCGCCGGAAACAGTGAAAGAAGGAAAGGAAGAAGGAAAGGAAGAGAAACGATGAATGAAGAGAGAAAAACGATCATGGCAGTAGGAGGCCATGTGGGAGATGCGGAACTGACATGCGGCGGCGTCCTGGCGACCTATGCCCTGCGGGGATACCGGATCATAACGGTAGCGCTTACAGGAGGGGAACGCGGGAATCCCAGTCATATGACGGTAGCGCAATACCGGAAGCAAAAGGAAGAAGAAGCGCATAAGTTCGCGCAGATGCTGGGCGGTGAAGCGGTGGTGTTTCCTTATACGGACGGGGAACTGCCGGACACGGAGGAAGTCAGACTGCAGCTGTGCGATCTGATCCGGAGCAGCAAACCGGAGATTCTTATGACACATTGGAAGCACAGCATGCATAAGGATCATGAACTGACATACCGGATCGTAAAAGATGCCCATTTCTATGCCGGGCTGCCGGGACTTGAGAGAACGGATGGGGCCCATTTTGCCAGAGGACCTTACTATGCGCAGAATTGGGAGGATGCGGACGGCTTCACCCCGTATCTCTATGTAGAAGTGTCTGAGGACGGGTTTGCCCTGTGGCAGAAGGCGATCAGAGAGCATTGGTTTGCGGTGCATTCGCCAAGCTTTTCCTATATGGAATATTACAGCCACCTGATGCGGTGCAACGGCTGTCTGGCAAGGACCACTTATGCGGAGGCTTTCGATCTGGACGCAGAGGCGAAGAAGCTGATACGGAAGGAATTCTAGTCAGTACAGAATACTGGCATAACGGTCCTGGAAGACGGGAAGGGGTTACGATATGGTGAATAACGGAATTGACAGAATCGATCAGTACGACAATGTTTTTCGGGGAAAGCGGCTGGGACTGCTCACTTCCATATCAGGGGTGGACAGGAAGCTTACGTCTACGATTGATATTCTGTCGGAAAAATATACACTGACAGCGCTCTATTCTCCGGAGCATGGGGTGCGGGGAAATGTGGAAGCGGGCGGTGTGGTGGATACTTATGAGGATCCTTACTCCGGTGTTATGGTTTACAGCCTGTACCGGGAGGATTCAAGACGTTTTACGGAGGAAATGCTAAACGGGGTCGATGCCCTGGTCTATGATATTCAGGATGTGGGCGTGCGGTATTATACGTTTATTTCCACCTTATACTATGCCTGCCAGGAATGCGAGCGAAGACAGATGGAGCTGATCATCCTGGACAGGCTGAATCCTCTGGGAGGTTATGTAGAAGGAAATCTTCTGCAGGAGGGATACGAGAGCTTTGTCGGGGCTTATCCGCTGTGTATGCGGTATGGCCTGACGGCAGGGGAACTGGCCGGGATGATCTGCGGGGAACAGGGATATTCTTTCCCGCTCACGATCCTTCCCGTTACGGGATGGAAGAGAGACATGCTGTTCCCGGAGACCGGAAATCTGTGGATGATGCCGAGCCTGGGACTGCCCCGATTTGAAACGGCGCTCCTGTATCCGGGCACCTGTCTGTTCGAGGGTACCAATCTTTCGGAAGGCAGGGGAACATCCGCCCCTTTTGAGTTGATCGGGGCACCCTATGTGGATGGATACCGGTTCGCAAAGTATATGAACGGGAAAGGACTTCCCGGCGTGCTGTTTTCACCGGCATATTTTACGCCGACTGCATCCAAATATGCAGGAGAAGGATGTGAGGGTGTTCATGTGCATGTGACGGATCCGCACAGGTTTGAGCCGTGCAGGACGGGTTTGGAACTTCTATTTGGGTTCCGGGCATGTTATCCGGAGCAGTTTTCGTATCTGCCGCCGCACAAGGAGGGAGGCAGACGGTTCATAGAATTGTTGTTTGGGAGTGACGAAATTGTCAGGGAAGATGTTACTTTGCAGGGTCTTCTGGAAAAGTATGATAAAGACAGCCGTATATTCCGGCAGCGGCAGGAACGTTATCATCTTTATCCATAATAATATTGCAGGAACAGGCCAGTAAAACTTCCATTACGCATTCAGGGATATTGCGGGCATCGCCGGCAATATCCACGCAGGGGTGTAAAAATATGATAAACATACAGGATATGACATTGGAGCAGAAAATCGGGCAGTTGTTTGTGGTCGGGTTTCCGCAGGAACGGCCTTCTGAGGAGTTTATGAGGCTGGTGCGGGAGTATCGTGTCGGCAATGTGATCCTTTTTACCCATAATATCAGTTCAAGACAGCAGTTATCGGAGCTGACAAAGTTCCTTTTTGGGGAGATCAGGAAAGAGACAGGTGTGATTCCGCTGATCAGCATAGATGAGGAAGGCGGTGTTGTCTCGCGTCTGCCAAAGGATACGGCAGTTATGCCCACCGCACGTGCACAGGCAGAGACAGGGGACGGGCAGGCGGTTCGACGGGCGGCGCGGATCGTGGGGGAAGAGCTTAAGGCGCTGGGAATCAATTTCAATCTGGCGCCGGTGCTTGATATTAACAGTAACAGGGATAATCCGGTGATCGGTATCCGGAGTTTCGGCGAAACGGCAGAACAGGTGATACGATTCGGTGAGATGGCGGCAAGGGGCTATCTGGATGCCGGCATTCTGTGCAGCGGCAAACACTTTCCGGGGCATGGAGACACGGAGGAGGATTCTCATCTGGCGCTGCCCGCTGTGAGGGCGGACAGAGAGCTTATGATGCAAAGGGAACTGGCTCCTTTTGCGCATCTGATCCGCCAGGGGCTTCCGGCGGTTACCGTAGGCCATATGGTGGTTCCGGCACTGGAGCCGGCACGGATACCGTGTACGATGTCAGGGAAGGTGGTAACGGGACTTCTAAGGGAGCAGATGGGATTTCAGGGACTGATCATTTCCGACTGCCTGGAAATGGCGGCAATCAGGGATTTCTACGGTATTTCTCGGGGAGCTGTCGAGGCGTTGAAGGCAGGGATAGACTTAGTCTTCATCTCCCATACGGCTTCGGCGGCAGAGGAGGCGGTGCTTGCAGTGAGAGAAGCGGTGGCAGCGCAGGAATTATCCATGGAACGGATCGATGAAGCCGTGTCACACATCCTGGCGGCGAAGCGAAGATTTGGGGAATGCAGTTGGGATGAGGGACATGTGGGGACAAGAGAGCAGACGGCGTTTGCCGAAGCGTTTCTGGCACGGACGATCCGGCCAAAACAGGAGGACGGGCAGCGGTTTCTGCCTGGCGGCAGTCCACTGTTTATCGGGGTGGAACCGGGCAGAGTTACCCTCGTCTGCGACGGAAAAGGACAGAAGGATTTTGCGCATTTTATGCAGGAAAACTTCGGAGGAGATGCTGTTGTATGCAGTGACGATCCGACAGAGGAAGAAATTCGGGAATATGTCGCCAGGGCGGAGGGAAGGACGGCTCTTATCGTAGGAACCCTCAATGCTCATTTGAAACCGGGTCAGAGAAGAATGCTGGAAACACTGGCCGGTCTGGGAATACCGATGGCGCATGTTGCACTCGGGGATCCGGCAGATCTGGAACTGCTGTCAGGATGCCAGCTTCGGCTTTCGCTGTACGAATATACCGTGCGTGCCATGGAGGCGGCGAGCGTATACTTCCAGTAAAAGAACTCATTCGACGCCGCTTTGCGTCTCATCTTTTTTTTATTCCCGCGAACAATGAGCCAAGTATCGTGCTTGCACGAGTATAAAGCCATGAATCATGGCTTGGCGAATGCCGCGAGGGGCGCTATGCGCCAGTGGCGCATGTTCAGCGCAGACTGTTGATTGCTTTTCCGGAAAGAAATGGATATACTATAGGTAAGGAGTTGGAATAGAGGAAATGGATGACTGTCCAGATGCTAATTTATGTTTGCGGTCAAATTTGCAGTTTGGACAGAAACGGAGGATTACTATGGCAAGAGTCGTGGGAATCGGCAATCAGGATTTTGAGACCGTCCGACAACGGGACTATTTCTATATTGATAAGACGAAGCTTATTAAGGCATGGTGGGAGCGTGGAGACAGCGTCACGCTGATCACGCGTCCGAGGCGTTTCGGGAAGACTCTTAATATGAGCATGCTGGAGAAGTTTTTTTCCGTAGAATATGCAGGAAGGGGAGAACTTTTTGAGGGGCTTTCCGTATGGGAGGAGGAGCGGTACCGCAGCCTGCAGGGAACCTGGCCGGTGATCTCATTAAGTTTTGCGAAGGTGAAGGAGACTTCTTATCTTAACACCCGGAAGAAGATATGCCAGATCCTTGCAGAGGTGTTTAACCGCTATCATTCTTCTGGACGAGTATGATACGCCCATGCAGGAGGCGTATGTTAACGGTTACTGGCGGGAGCTTGTCGCTTTTACCAGAAGTCTCTTCAATGCCACGTTTAAGACGAATCCTTGTCTGGAACGCGCTGTGATGACGGGAATCACGAGAGTCAGCAAGGAATCCGTGTTCTCCGATCTGAATAATCTGGAAGTAGTGACAACTTCGGAAGTATATGAGGACTGTTTCGGGTTTACGGAAGAAGAGGTCTGTGAAGCATTGGAAGAATATGGATTGTCTGACCGAAAGCAGCAGGTAAAGGACTGGTATGACGGGTTCACATTTGGGGAGAGAAGGGAGATTTATAATCCCTGGTCGATCATTAACTATCTGGATAAGAGAAAAGTCGATACCTACTGGGCAAATACCAGTGCCAACGGTTTGGTCGGGAAACTGATCCAGGAAGGAAACAGGAGTGTTAAGGTTCAGTTTGAGCATCTGCTGCAGGGGGAATCTATTCGGGCAGAGATTGACGAGCAGATCGTATATGATATGCTGGAGGACGACGAGCAGGCTGTCTGGAGCTTTCTGCTAGCCAGTGGTTACCTGAGAGTGAAGAAATGGGAAGCATACGATACGGAATTTGGTGAATGGAAGAAAGTGTATGAGCTGGCTTTGACAAATTTCGAGGTGCGGGTGATGTTCCACAATATGATCCGCAGGTGGTTCGGCAGTGTGAAGGCGGATTATCATGATTTTCTCGCTGCGCTGTTGTCGAATGATCTGAAGGCCATGAATGCCTATATGAGCAGAGTGACCGAAGAGGTGTTTGGCAGCTTTGATACAGGGAAGAGGCCTTCCGTAAAGCAGCCGGAGCGGTTTTACCATGGCTTTGTGCTTGGACTGTTGGTGGAACTGGCAGACCGTTATGTCGTAACATCCAATCGGGAGAGCGGTTTCGGGCGCTATGATATTATGCTGGAACCGAGAGAGGCAGCCTTGCAGCAGGGGGCCAACGCCATTATTATTGAGTTCAAGGTGCAGGAAGAGGAGGAAGAGGGACTGTCCGACACGGTGCAGGAGGCGTTAAGGCAGATTGAGGAGAAGAAGTATCGGTCCAATCTGCTGGCCAGAGGCATTCCGAAGGATCGTATCAGGGAGTATGGGTTTGCGTTCTGCGGTAAGAAGGTGCTGATCGGAGGCGGCGGTGTGAAAGTTTGAAGCAAAGAGGCGTTTCATGACGCGTTGGTGTCTTTCGCACAAAGACGGGATATAACAATGAGGCAGAGGTAAAGCTATGGCTGAAACTGCCGGGAGAAGAAAGGAAGACAGGATTATGAAGGTTGCGGTTACTTACGAAAACGGAAACGTGTTTCCACATTTTGGGCACACAGAGCAGTTCAAGATCTATGAGATCGCGGACGGGAAGGTTGGCAGAGCAGACGTGGTGGATACAAACGGCAGCGGACATGGCGCCCTTGCGGGGATGCTCGCTGCGCTTAACGTGGATACGTTGATCTGCGGCGGGATCGGGGCAGGCGCGCAGGCTGCACTGGCAGAAGCAGGCATCCGCCTTTATGGCGGGGTGTCCGGCAGCGCGGATGAGGCGGTGAATCAACTGCTTGCCGGAGATCTTACGTTTGACCCGGATGTTCATTGCGATCACCATGGACACCACGAAGAAGGCCATTCTTGCGGAAACGGGCATGACTGTGGGGAAGAAAAACATGGTTGTACAGGAAATGAGAGTCACTAACTAAATGTTCGGATACGAATTTGTGACTGTATCCAACTTAGCAGGCTGAGCAGGAATGGGGGCTTTTATGAGCAGGAATACGAGTTACTGGATCTGGTATCCGGGAGATTTTGAATTGTATCATGCCATGCGGCAGAATTTCAGCCGCGTAGAGCGGGGGTACGGCTGGCCGGCGTTCTGGAAGAGCGAGGGATTCCGGAACCGGGTGGCGTTCCGGCGGGAATATGAGCTTACAGAGGAGACGTCTTTTTACGTATATTCGGCGGCAGTTGGGCATGTGCTGGTGGAGGACAGAAAGTACCCTTTTGGAAGGTCGATTCTTTGCGGGCCGGGTAAGGTCAGGGTTTCGGTGCATGCAGGCTGTATCGAGACATTTCCAAGCATCTACGTTGAGGGCGATGTAATTTATTCGAATCATACGTGGATGGCAGAAGATTACACAAACCCTCCTATAATGGCAGGGTTTAACGAGCGATATACGGAAAAAAGCCAGAATCCGTCTGTCTGGGAATACAAAGAGGAGATCTATCTGCCGGTCAGTGCGGAAGCCTGTGCGGATGGGGTGCTGTTCGGGTTTGAGACGGAACTGACGGCGGTTCTGGAGATTCATGACAGCAGGGAGGACAGGCAGCTGCGGGTCTACTGTGGAGAATCCCGGGAGGAGGCGTTAGACAGAGCGCATTGCTACTACAGTTGGACGCCGGATGCCCGGACGGGACGGTGTCAAAGATGCGCGGTGCGGTATGCGTTTGTGGCGGAGGAGGATCAGGCTTATTCCGACATCAGTCCCTGTTTACATGGTGATTTTGGGACAAATGTTCCGGGGAAAAGGAAAAGTGTTTTACCGGAAGAAATCGAGGTAAAGGCCATCCATCAATACACGGATATCCCGGTGCGGGCGCAGTTTACCAGCAGTGACGGACTAATCAATCGGATCTGGTCGGTGGCGGAGCATACCTTCCGGCTTTGCAGCGGAATCTTTTTCATCGACGGTATCAAGAGGGACAAATGGATCTGGGGCGGCGACGCTTACCAGAGCCTGTTTGTGAACCAGTATCTGATGGCGGATGCGGATATCAATCGCCGGACGCTGCTTGCGCTGCGGGGCAACGATCCTATGACGACGCACATCAATACGATCCTGGATTACTCTTTGTACTGGATCCTCAGTATCAAGGCGCACTATGAGGCTTACGGGGATCTGGACTTTGTGGAACAGGTCTATCCGAAGATGGTAACGCTGATGGATTTCTGCGAAGAACAGTTGGAAGAGCATGGATTTATCACGGGACGTGCCGGCGACTGGGTCTTCATAGACTGGGCGGATCTGGACAAGGAAGGGGCGTTGTGCGCGGAGCAGATGCTGTTTGCCGAGTGTTACAGGACGATGACGCTGCTTGGCGGACGGCTTGGAAAAGATGCGTTTTTATGCGGAAGCTATCGTCAGAAATATGAGGCCTTGAAGAAGAACATCAATGCGTTTTACTGGAATGCCGGGAGGGGCGCCTATATCGATTCCTTCGTTTCGGGAAGAGAACATGTGACGAGACATGCCAATATTTTTGCCATCCTGTTTGATATCGCGGATGAAAGGCAGAAAGTACAGATTGTACAAAACGTGCTGCACAATGAGGAGATCCCGCAGATCACGACCCCTTACTTTAAATTTTATGAGATGGATGCTTTGTGTAAGATGGGGTATCTGGAGGAAGTGCTGGAGCGCATCAGGGAATATTGGGGCGGTATGCTTGCGCGCGGCGCCGTGACCTTCTGGGAGGAGTACGATCCGTCCGTGCAGCAGGAAGAGCAGTATGACATGTACGGCGATAAGTTCGGCAAGAGCCTGTGCCATGCATGGTCGGCCAGTCCTATCTACCTGCTTGCCCGCTACTTTGTGGGTCTTAAGATAACGGATCCGGTCAGCGGGAACTATGAACTTTGCCCGCATCTGGAATATTTCGACAGTCTGGAGTGTGTGCTTCCGGCGGGAGACAAGCAGATTTGGGTTTCCTGGGACGGGAAGGAACTTAAGTTTGGGGAAAAGCAATAAAGGATAAAAAAATATTCCAATATGGAATAGCGCCTTGAAAAACATAATTTATTATCATATAATAATAATGTACAGTAAATCGTATATGGCACAGTGCGTTCCCGGAACATTATGGCAAACGGAAGATATATTGATTGTCTGCTGTAGAAATTAGGAAAGTAAAAGAGGGCGGAATGAAAAAGGAGACTGAAATTGATCTCGCGGCGGCAGAGGCGGTCGGGAGCAAATATGATAATGCATGCAAAAGGCTGTTCCGGAACAGGGAAATCATAGCGCCGGTCTTAAAAGAGGTAGTACCGGAGTATAGAAACTCTACAGTGGAAGAAATTATCCGATATATAGACGCAGACAGTATTCAGGATATTCCTGTTGATGATATTCCGGTGCGTGTAAATCAATTACAGACAGAAATGGGATCAGTCAGTGACAAATTGATCCAGTATGATACTCACTTCAGATCGATCAATCCGATGCTGAGTCGTGAAAACCTGTGTATTCACCTTCATATTGATTTAGAGGTCCAGAATAACTACAGGCCGACCGATCCGCCATACCCTGTTATAAAAAGAGGGATATATTATGCAGCGAGGGAGATCAGTTATCAACTGGGTACATTGACGGAACAGACCAATTACGGAGACATTCAGAAGGTATATAGTATTTGGATCTGTAATGAGAGGATCCCTTTGAAATTACAGAATACGGTGACAATGTATTCTATTAGCAAGTCGGATATCATAGGCACTGCTCAGGAGCCGGAAGAAGATTATGACCTGATGAATGTGATCATGATCCGCAGGGGAGCAGATACGAACGTTCCGATTTTTGATTATCTGTCGGGAGTATTTAGTTGTGATAAAGATAAGATCGCGAAATATGTGGATATCGAAAATAATGAAAAAGTTCTGAAAGGGGTGGAAGAAATGACCGGTTTAGGAGCGACTATTATGTATAAGGCACTGCATCAAGGATTGGAGCAGGGAATACAGCAAGGGATGGAACAGGGAATGCAACAGGGAATGCAGCAGGGAGAAAACTTACTGGCAAGACTGGTCGGTTGCTTAAAGCGGGATGGAAGACTGAACGAGTTGGATCAGATTGCAGATGAGGAATCCAGGAAGCGGTTATATAAGGAATACAAGTTGATTGATTGAACATTTATATTTTATCAGTATAAGATTCTGGAATATGAGAATAGGACTCACTGCGGTGGGTCTTATTTTTGTTTCATACGAAAGTGCGTCCTATGAAACAAAAGTCCTTCGGGCAATGATGCGCATATCTGTGTCCTGCGGTGAATGGCCATATAGGTGTAGTCATAGAAAAAGATATTCGCATTTCCCGGAACGGGAAGGAACTCAGATCCGGATAAAAGACATTTCAGGAAATGATATAAAAATATGTCGGGTAATGCAAAAGAAACCACATGGTAAAGCAAGGCATATTTTTATAGAATGCTATTACAACAAAAAGCGTCATGCGGTATCGGCACGATAACAGACGCATGGCCATACACAAAATCACATGGAAACAGGAGGAAGAAATTATGCATATTGCAATCGTATCGCTAGGTGCTTTCGGGCACATTAATCCCACATTATCGCTCACAACGGAACTGGTAAATGCAGGGCACCGCGTAACCTACTTTACGACGGAGGCCTTTCGGGAAGTCATTGCGCCGACCGGTGCCAAATTTGTGCCGATGAATTCCTGGATGGCTGACAATGATAAACATAATGAGAAGAAGGAAGAGAAGAATGACGGCCAGGAAGAAAATGTGGCGGCGGTGGTTCCGTTCCTGTTCCTGAATGAGGCCGGCGCCTATATCGAGGATGTCCTGCGTGTTCTCCGGGAAGACCGCCCGGATGCGATCCTTCATGATTTCGCCGGGATTGCCGGTACAATGGCGGCGGACATTTTAGGGATTCCCAATGTGATGCTGTATACCAGTTATCCGTCCAATGGCAGCTACTCGGTAGCGGCATCCTTTGAGGGTATTCCCGAGGACCATCCGCTTCGGATCGCGGCCGATCAGATTGCGGAGGGCTATGTGGAAAAGTACGGGTGCCGGAAGATGACGGTCAAAGAGATCTTCGACGGACAGGGGGATCTGAATCTGGTCATGATGCAGAAACGTCTGGTGCCCAACTATGAAACTTTCGACGACAGCTTTGTATTTACAGGGGTGCAGATCGGCAAGCGCAGCACGTTCGGCACCTGGCAGGCTCCCGATAACGGAAAGCCCCTGCTGTATTCCTCGTTGGGAACGGCGTTCAATAACTGGCCGGAGTATTACCCGATCCTGTTTGATGCGGTCCGGGATCTTGACATCAATGTATTTGCCGCTCTGGGAGCGATCGATCCCGATTCGCTGACGGACGTACCGGCGAATGTGGAACTGGGAAAAATGGTTCCGCAGCTTGACATTCTGTCCCAGGCTTCCGTATTCATCACACATGCAGGCATGGGCGGCACGGGAGAAGCGATTTATTACGGAACAGGCTGTTCCTGAATGCGCTCTGGGGACAGAAAGACAATTTCCTGGATGTGCCGACGGACTGCCCGCAGCGGGACAAACGGCTGGGATGGACAGGGGACGCGCAGGTATTCTCCGAGACAGCCTGCTACAATATGTACATGCCTGTTTTTTACCGGAAATATCTGTGGGATATGCGGGCGGAGCAGAGCGTCCTGGGCGGTTCCGTGCCGAATGTGGTGCCCCGTCTGAAAGAGGGGATGGTTGCCGAACACGGTTCCTGCCCGTGGGCGGACGCCGGCGTGGTCATTCCCTGGAATGTCTATCTGCATTACGGCAGCAAAACGCTGCTGCGGGAATGCTATCCGGGCATGAAGGACTGGGTGGAATGCGAACGGCAAAGGGAGGAAGCACTCGGCGGGCCGCATCTGATCAAGGACGGGTTTCATTTCGCGGACTGGCTGGCGCTTGACAATGAACAGCCGGGTCCTTTCGGAGCCACGGATCCGCTCTATATTGCCAGTGCCTACTATTACCGCTGTGCGAAGAGTGTGGCGGAAGCCGCGGCCGTGCTGGGCTATGAAGAAGACAGGAAGAAATTCGGCAAACTGGCGCAGGAGATTCTTACCGCGATCCAGGACAAATATTTTGACGAGGACGGGCTGTGCGTCTGCCATACCCAGACAGGCGCGGCGTTAGCCATTATGTTTGGGCTGATTCCGGAGAGAGTCGGAACCGATCCGGAAGGGGCGGCTCTGCGGGCCAGGGTGGAGGAGAACAATACGCACCTCAACACCGGATTTGTGGGCACTACGATCCTGTGCCTAGCGCTGACGGCTACGGGAAATCATGAGACGGCGGTGTCGCTTCTGCTGAACGAAGAATTCCCGGGCTGGCTCTACTGTGTCAATCTCGGCGCGACGACGATCTGGGAACGGTGGGATTCCGTGCTGCCCGACGGCCATATCAGCCCGGAGGGCATGAACAGCCTGAACCATTACAGCTACGGCAGTATCGAGGCATGGATGTATAAGGACGTGTGCGGGATCCGTCCGGCGGAGGCCGGTTACAGGAAGGCGGTGATCGCGCCTCATGCGGATGCGCGGCTTACGTTTGCCGAAGGGACGTTAGACACTGTCGCGGGACTCTATAAGAGCGGCTGGAAATATGAGGCAGACGGTACGGTGACTTACCGGGTGGAGGTGCCTTTCAATGCGGAGGCGGAGTTTGTCCTGAACGGAGTAAGCAGGACATTGACGGCGGGCAGCTATACCTTTGTCGGGAGAGAATGACAGCGGCAGACGATTTTTTTTCCAACGGTCCCCAGAAGAACCATAGAATGCCAGACGCTGCGTACCGGCTTAACGGAGCGGAGTTGTACCGGAAGGACAGCTTCGGTATAGGAAAAAGGAACGAAGAGCAGAGTATTTCGACAGAAAAGGAAGCAGGATGCGTAAGAATAAAAAATGTCGGATATAACTGAAAAAACAACATTCAATCATGAAGGGATGTTCTGTATGATAAATGCATAAGATGCAGGACGGCGTGTCGGGAAGCCGAACCGGCGGCAGACAGAGATGGAAAACAACGGAAAAGGTGAAAGCGACCTGCGTCAGACTATAAAAAATTAGGAGGATTAGTAATGAGTGATCAACCGAAAAAGAAAGGACTAAGCAAGGCGTTCTGTGGGATGCGATCAATGATCCGATGATGGGCGTGATCTGCGATACCATGAATCCCAGATGGGGACGTTACCGTACCTGGTTTACTTTTACGCCGGTATTCCTGCTGGTAGACATGTTCCTGCTGTTCAGCAATCCGGGATTTATCCAGGGAAGCGTGACCACGAAATGTATCTATGTATGTGTTACCTACATGTTCTACGGGATGATCGTGACGGCCTACACAATGCCGCAGATGGCGATCCTGCCGGCAATGACGCTGGACGACCAGGAACGTAACGACGTGGTGGCGAAGGGCGCTGGCGTGTGTGCGCTGATGTTCACAATCGCATCCACCTTCTCCACGCAGCTTGTGCAGATCTTTGGCAGCTACCGCAACCTGATGTGTACCTACGCCGTATTTGCGATCATCTCTTTCTGGGGCTTGTATAAGACTTCGGAAGAGCGTTATGTGACGCCGAAGGCGAAGGGGGAAGGCGGCCTGAAACAGCTTGTCTTCGTATTCCGCCACAAGGAGATCTGGCCGGTTATGATTGTATGGTGCCTGGCGGCCGTTTCCTATGGTTTTATGTTTACCTCTTCCGTATACTATGCACAGTATATCCTGGCAGGGCAGAGAGTGGATTTCGCAACCATGGACGAGGCGACGATCGGGGCGACGATCGGCGGAACGATCTCTACCTACATGGGCTTTATCTCCATGGGCGCGCTGTTCTCCATGATGGTATTGATGCCGATCTTCTTAAAGAAATTTAAGACCGGTTACAAAGCGATGATCGTGTCTCAGATTCTGACGGTTGTCTGCTATGTACTCCTGTTTTTCACCGGACGCATGAATTTCATGTACTGCTGCGTGCTGTCCTTTATCGCGACGCTGGTAGGCGCTATGGTCAATGCGCTGGTGAATGTGCTGGTAAACGATACGATCGACTTTATCATACTTAAGGAAGGCAAACAGTTGAACGGCGTGGTTTCTTCCGTCAAAGGGTTCGCACAGAAGTGCGGCAATACGATAACCAATTCCGGTATGCTGGCAATCCTGGCGATCTGTGGATTTGACGCGCAGGCCGGTCCTTTCGGACAGACGCCGACGGCGGTTGCGGGTACCAATGTGGTTCGGTTCCTGGTTCCGGCCATTGTGTCTGCTGTAATCCTTGTGATCATGATCTTCTATCCGCTGAAGAAGTACCTTCCGGAGATCGCCGAGATGAAAGCGAAGATGGCGAAGGAGCACGGCGAGGCGTAAGCAGCGTCAGACAATTTTATCAGAAAAAAATATAGTGAAAATAAGTCGGATTCGCCCTAAAAAACCGCATGGAACTTTAGGGCGGATCTTTTTATAATCATGTTAAATGAATCGTGCAGACGTAAAGGAGGCAGGACATGCGAATTACAGACGTAAAGATCAACGGGATAAAAGATCCAATGGGGTTTGGCTATGATTATCTGAACTGTTCCTGGCGGGTGACGGAGACTGTGAGTAAGAAACCGGCGGCGGCAGTGATTGAGGTCGGCTCTTCGCCGGATTTCGGGGAGATCCTCTACCGCAGGGAGGGCACAGATTTAAGATGGCAGGGCGAAAAGCTGGATCTTGTGTTGCAGCCCAGAACAGCTTATTATGTGCGGGTGTCGGTCACCGGCGACGGGGGCGACAGTGCGGTGAGCGATCCGGCGGTATTCGAGACAGGAAAGATGGCGGAACCCTGGCAGGCGGAGTGGATCGCCGCACAGCCGCAGGATACCTTTCATATCCTTTTGAAGAAGGAGATCGTCGTGGAGAAGCCGGTGAAAAGGGCCAGATTTTACGGTACGGGCGTGGGGATGTTCGAACTGTATCTGAATGGCAGCAAGGCAGGGGAAGAATATCTTGCGCCTTATCTGACAGAGTATGAAACGCGTATACAGGTCATGACCTATGCGCTGGACGATCTGCGGGAAGGAACGAACAGAGTGGAAATCCTGCTCGGACGGGGCTGGTACATGGGCCTGTTCGGCCTGGATTTGAAGCGGGATCATTACGGCAGCCGCATGGCGGCCATCGGAGAGATCCATATCGAGTATGAGGACGGTACGAAAGAGACTGTCTGTACCGACGGAAGCTGGGAATATCAGGGCTCCGTGATCGAGGATTCCGGTATTTATGACGGGGAGTCTGTCAACGAACTGCTCTGGGAAGAAAAGGAGAATCCGTGGAAGCCGGTACAGGTACTGTCGGCGCCCCAGGAGCGGGAGGAGACGAGAAATCTGAACAAGGCGCATCTGACGGACCGTCTGAGCCTGCCGGTGCTAATAAAGGAGAGTCTGCCGGTACAGGAAGTGCTCCACACGCCTGCCGGGGAAACCGTGCTTGATTTCGGCCAGAACTTCGCGGGATTTGTGGAATTTAAGGCGGATTTCGCGAAGGGCACGAAGATCGTGTTGGAATGTGCGGAGATTCTGCAGGAGGGTAACTTTTATCACGGTAATTACCGGGATGCGGAGTCGAAGTTTACCTTTATCTCGGATGGCACGCCGAAGACGGTGCGCCCGCATTTTACGTTCTACGGCTTCCGCTATATCCGTGTGACGGGCTGGCCGGGCGAGTGCAGGAAGGAAGCTTTTACGGGAAGAGTCCTCTACTCGGATCTGGAAAGGACGGGGTATATCAGAACCTCGAATGAAAAGGTCAACCGCCTGTATGAGAATACCGTCTGGGGACTGAAATCCAATTTTATCGACATTCCGACAGACTGTCCGCAGAGGAGTGAGCGCCTCGGCTGGACGGGGGATGCACAGGTGTTTGCGCCCACGGCAAGCTACCATATGGATACGGCCGCCTTTTTCCATAAATTCCTGAAAGATTTACGGGACGAGCAGCGGTATATGGACGGCGCCATGCCGAATTTCCTGCCGAACTTCGGGCACAGGGAAGCGGCGGGCAGCGTATGGGGCGACGTGGCGACGTTTATCCCCAATACCATGTATGAATACTACGGCAGTCCGGACGAGATGGCCTGGGCCTATCCGTTGATGCGGGACTGGGTGGAATATATCGACCGCAGCGACGCGGCCAGGGGAAAGCGCACGTATCTGTTCGACTTCGCCGACACCTTCGGGGACTGGCTGGCGCTGGACGGCATGACGCCCACAAGCTTTAAGGGCAGTACCGACGACCGCTTTATCTCGGGCATCTACTATTGCCGTTCCGTGCAGATTATGAGAAAGATGGCGGGACGACTCGGGAAAAAGGAAGACGAGGCGCGTTATGCCGGATTGGAGGATAAGATCAGGCAGACCGTCCTGGACGAGTTCTTCACGCCAAATGGAAGGCTAGCTATCGACACGCAGGCCGCTTATGTGATCGCACTGAAATTCGGGGTCTATCGCGACAGAGAGAAGGTCATTGCCCAGTTTAAGGAACGGCTTAAGAAGGATCTGTACCAGATCAAATGCGGTTTCGTGGGCGCGCCGCTTCTGTGTACCGTTCTGGGAGAAGCGGGTCTGTATGAGACGGCCTATGATCTCCTGCTCAAAGAGAGTTATCCGGGCTGGCTGTTCGAGGTGAATATGGGAGCGACCACGATCTGGGAACGCTGGAATTCCGTGGGAGAAGACGGTGTGATCAGTGACACTGGCATGAATTCCCTCAACCATTATTCTTACGGGTCTGTCATGGAGTTCGTCTACGCATATGCCGCGGGGATCCGTCCGTCCGTGCCGGGCTTTGGCAAGGCGGTGATCGCGCCCCATCCGGATATCCGTCTGCGCAGGGTTGACTGCAGCTATCAGTCCGTATCGGGGAAATACGGATGCTGCTATGAGATCCGGGAAGACGGGAAACTGCAGATCAGGGTTGAAATACCGTTTGGCTGTGAGGCGGCGGTGGAACTGCCGGGGTACCAGGAAAAGAGTATGACGCTTGCAGCGGGTATTTATGAGTATTGTTATATGCCCGAGACGGATTTCCGCAAGCCCTACGGCCGTCACACGACGCTTGGCAGGCTGGCGAAGGATGCGCAGGCTATGGCGGTGCTGGGAAAATACGTGCCGGCCATTGCGGGCATCGCCGCCTCGGGGGATCCGGAGATGGGAGTAAACACCTTGGAGGATATCGCCCGCAAACCTTATCTGCCCTTCCGGCCGGAAATGTTGAAGAAGGCGGTCGAAGAACTGACGGAACTGGTCGTAGCGTAAGAAAGATAGTAAGCAGTTCTCAGGCAACAGAAAACGCCGCCTGAGAGCTGGCTGTTAAATGCTTCAGAGAATGCAGAGAGGGGACGGGGCGGTAAGCCCGCCGGATCTTCAGGAAAAAGGGATAAACTGTTCCTCGGCGGGCGCGTGCCGCTTACGGTATTCCTGCGGGGACATCTGATAGGAGGAGCGGAAGACGCGGGAAAAGTGGTCCGCCGAGTTGTAGCCAATACGTTCGGCGATCTCGCTTATTTTCAGATTGGTATTGGTCAGATAGCTTACGGCATCCGCCATGCGAAGCTGTTTGATCAGTTCCGTAAAGTTGCAGCCCGTATTCTGTTTGATCAGGGTGCACAGGTGAGGCTCGCTGTAGTGGAAGAATTCGGCCAGGGCAGACAGGGAGAGCGTCTGGTAGTTGTGCTGGATATACTGCAATACCAGGGAGAAGTCCGAGCCCATCTGGTAATGATAGAACTGCAGCGTCTGGCTGTAGTTGCGAAGCAGGTTGGAGAACAGTAGATTCATCCAGCTGATGCAGCTTATATTGCTGTAGGAGTCGTCCTTGTAGCATTCGCCTATTGCGTTGTGAATGATGGTCTTGATCCACACGGTATTCTGCACGAAGAACAACAGGTAATTGGGATGGGAATCTCCCTGCAGAATGGTGCGGAAGAAGAGGGACAGCAGGTCCTTCTGGGACAGCAGGGAGAAAAAACTGGTATTGAAGGTGCTTTTGCGCAGCATGATACAGAACACGGTGGACTCGTCGTCGATCAACAGGTCGTGCATGGAGTTGGGAGCGACGATACACAGTTCCCCTTCGCTGAGCGTCCGCTTTTCTTTTTCGAAGAAGAAGGTGCAGCTTCCGGAAGCGACAAAGTCGATTTCGAAATAGTTGTGCGTATGTAGAAAGGGACGTGTATATCTGGGATGACGAATGATAAAGGCATCCCGTTCTGTGGGAATAATGGTTGTTTCTCTGACATTGGGGGAGAGTTTCAGGTCTGATGTCAGCGTTAACACTATGTCATCCATGATCTTCTCGAATTCCTCGTCCGGCATCTGACCGAACATCCTGTGGTTGGGAATATTTTCCGGTCGGGTTTCGGAGAGGAGGCCTTTGCGGTGCAGATAGTCGGCCATCTCCGGGAACTGCATACCGCTTCCGGTCCGCTGATAATGTTCTTTCAGATGGCGCTGCATTTCGCCAAAAGTGATATAGTATGCCATGTTCGCTCCTTCTTTTGTGGTTT